>JAURLM010000065.1 GCA_030831265.1 Chloroflexota bacterium | reverse complement strand
TAGACAACAGGGCGCCCGCCGAAACTCGGCGAGCGCCCTTCATTTGCGCAGATAAAAATGAAGATGGTCGGGGAGCCGGGATTCGAACCCGGGACCTCTTCGTCCCGAACGAAGCGCGCTACCAAGCTGCGCTACTCCCCGCCGAAGGTTGAAACCACGCAATTATAGACAGCATTGCGGCACTCTGGCGGTGGTTATCGGGCAAGCGATCAGAAAACTCGTGGTCATCAGTTGTGCTCGGCAGCCTCTGTGGCTCAGTGAATCCTTTCGTCACCCTTGCCACAATCTTGGGGTTCACTCATTCTTCACCTCGTCTGTCGAAGTTGCTGCACAGGGGGAAGGCTTGCGATGAATGACTTCTTTGACGTCTCACAAATAGTCTCGACCGCGATCACCGTAGTCGTTATAGCGATAGTCGCGTGGCTACTCAGCAGGTTTGCCAGCAGGCTTATTAATGCTGCGGTTGTGAGGCGGATGGAACGGCTTGTTGATATGTCCGACGCTGACCGTTCGAATCGTGCAGCGACAGTTGGCGGAACTCTCTCAAGGGTTGCCCGGGTCGCTATCTGGTCAGTGGCTGCCGTGACTGCCATGGGTGAATTCGGCGTGAATGTCGCTCCTATCATCACCGGTCTGGGTATCGGTGGCCTGGCACTTGCGTTTGCCGCGCAAAACATCATTCGTGACTACTTGCACGGTTTCCTCATCGTCACGGAAGACTGGTATCGGGTTGGAGAGGTTGCACGCGTCGCCGGGACAACAGGAATGGTGACCGCTATCAATCTTCGTACGACCGTCCTTCGGGACGGTGATGGTGCTCTTCACCAGATCCCCAACGGCCAGATTGCAATGGCGTCCAACATGACTCGAGAATTTGCTCGAATCAACTTCAATGTTGAGGTTGGTTATGGGGAAGACCTGGACAGGGTTATTGCTGTCATCAATGACGACGAATGCGAGCAGATGAAGGCTGACCCCGCATGGAACGAGCTCCTCATCAACACGCCCAGTGCGGTGCGCGTGGACAATCTCGGTGCCTCAGGAATCGAGATCAAGGTGATGGGCGATACGAAACCTATGAGCCGCGTTGGTGCAATGGGCGAACTAAAGAAGCGGCTCAAAAAACGGTTCGATACCGAAGGCATCGAGATTCCCTGGCCGCACACGGTGGTCTACTTCGGCAATGCCGCGCCAAAAGACGGCAGTGCTGCCTAGCACTACCGTCTTTTCCGGGCGTATAGCTGGGGTTGGTTGATACGGTCTAGACCGGCGCGACTATCCAGTCTGGTTTGTTGCCGCTGGCGAGCCGTGCGATGTTCGTGATGGCGTTTTCGGCAGCGTTGTATTCGGATTCGATTGCCCGCGTCGCAAGGTGCGGTGTCAACGTGACGTTCGGCATTTTCAACAGCGGGTTGTCCATGTTGACCGGTTCAATTTCCGTTACATCAAGACCCGCTGCGAAGATTTCTTTTTCCTCCAGCGCACGAATCAGCGCAGATTCATCGACGACGGGACCTCGGCAGGTGTTGATGAGGATGGCTGTCTTCTTCATCAGCCCGAATTCTCGGTCCGAGATGATGCCGCGTGTGATCCGGTCAAGAGGCACATGTAGCGTGACGATGTCCGACGTGGACAGGAGTTCGTCGAGGCTGACTCGTGTTGCTCCGGTCGCTTTTACATATTCGGCATCATGCTCGATGACATCGTGGTAAACGAGTTCACACTCCCAGCCGGCAAGCCGCTTGGCTACGCGTGAGCCGATGCGACCGAGTCCGACAATTCCTACTCGTTTACCAACCAGCGTGTGGAAGTCTGTACGGTCGCCTTCAACTCCACCCATCCACTTGCCGTCCCGTACGCTGTCGACCTGCATGACCAGTTTGCGGTTTACTGCAAACATCAGGGCAATTGCGTGTTCTGCGACTGCTACAGCGTTCGCCCCGCCGTTGTTGGCAACATCTACGCCGTTTTCGGCCAGCATGGTCTTGTCGAGATAGTCGGTACCGGCGGAGAAGGTCTGGATTAGCCGCAGGTTCGGCAGCTTTTCGATCATTGCCGGTGTGAATTCTCGTGCTCCATTTGGCATGATGGCGATCACGTCTTTGAGCTGTTCAAGCAGTTGAACTTCCGGCAATTCACTGTTGACCAGCCGTAGTTCCAGTCCGCCGAGCCTGTCTGCAACGGCCTGGCATTCCTTGAGCCTGACCTGGCTTGCAGGATTGTCCGGGCCGAGTATCGCAGCGATCTTTGCCATATCTGAGGAGCCTTTCTATGGGTATGCCGTCAGGACAGGAATTGCATGGGTGCAAAAAAATGTGGTGGGCGGGATTATACTTGTAAGGTTGCGCGACGCGGGCACAGGTGTGCCGGACGGCGAACGCGCAAGCATTTAAGTAGCGGCAAGCGTCGCCGGACCGGATTTTCCTGTGGACAAAGTAACTGTTCGATCTCCAGCCACCACCGCCAACATGGGCCCGGGGTTTGACTGCATCGGCATGGCGTTCGAAATGTGGAACGAACTCACGGTCGAACGTGGCGATTTTCATATCGAAACAGTGGGCGAAGGTGTTGCGGAACTCCCACAGGATTCTCGGAACCTTGTTGTCACCGGGGTAGAGGCGGCATTCAAGTTTGCGGGGAAGCAGGTGCCTTCGCTGCGATATCACTGCACCAACCTGATACCGCACGGACGTGGTCTCGGTTCCAGCTCAGCGTCGATAGTTGCAGGGCTGGTTGCAGGGGCGGCACTGGCTGATTTCACGTTTGAAAATGGTGACCTGGTCACAGTGGCGGCTGACATTGAAGGTCACCCGGACAACGTTGCCCCTGCCATCTACGGCGGCTGTACGATCGGCGTGCATGATGGCAACAGGTGGATCATTGACGCCGTGGATGTGCCGGATGAATTGTCGGCAGTTATTTTTATCCCAGATCTGCAGACCAACACGCATGAATCGCGTGCTCGGCTCCCCGACCAGATCTCGCGGTCTGATGCGGTGTACAACATTGGTCGAGCCGCCATGTTGGTAAACGCATTGCAGAAGCGAGAATACGGTCTGCTACGTCACGCTACGCAGGACAAACTACACCAGCCATTGCGCGGGCAGGTATTCCCTGCATTGCCGCGCCTCATCAAGGCTGCGCTGAATGGTGGAGCGCACGGTGCGTTCCTTTCAGGGGCTGGCCCTTCGGTGATGGCACTAACAACCGAACGAGAAGTGACGATCAGCTACGAAATGGCTGAGGCCGCTCGAATTTCACAGATATCCGGCAAATCTCTGGTTCTAAAACCCGCCAAGCGCGGTGCGTACGTGGTGCAGTAGTCATGGTAGAAGCCTCCCGAAGGCAAGTGATTGTCCAGAAATACGGTGGATCATCAGTAAGCAATGCTGAAAAGATCCGCACCATTGCGCGGAAGATTTGTGATCGAGCGCGTACAGGTGTTGGGATGGTCGTTGTTGTCTCTGCGATGGGAGATTCGACCGACGAACTCATCGCTCTAGCCCAGGCTGTCACGGGTGAGCACGTGAATCCGTCTCTAAGGGAGATGGACACCTTGCTGTCCACAGGAGAACTTGTCAGCGCCACACTGATGGCAATGGCAATTCACTCGTTCGACCAGGATGTCGTCAGTCTTAGCGGCCAACAGGCCGGAATCCGTACAGATGCGACTCACGGATCCGCTCGCATAGCATCAATCAACAACGAACGGCTCACACGTGAATTGGATGCTGGTCGGGTGGTCATTGTCGCAGGGTTCCAGGGACTGGACGAAGCTGGAGATGTCACCACGCTTGGTCGCGGAGGCTCGGACACTACCGCAGTCGCACTGGCAGCCGCTCTGAAGGCGGACCGCTGTGAGATTTACACTGATGTAGACGGGATATACACGACTGACCCGCGCATTGTTCCTACAGCCAGGAAGCTGAAGGAAATCGGCTACGAAGAGATGCTTGAGATGGCGTCTCTCGGCGCAAAGATGAATCCGCGGTCCATCGAATTGGCGGCTGTTTACCAGGTGCCGGTGCTGGTTGCGTCAACTTTCGAAGATGTACCGGGCACGCTAATACACGGAGGAGAACCCGTCATGGAACTGCGACGTGCTGTGACAGGCATTGCGCTCGACAAGAATGTTGCAAAGATAACGGTGCGGGGTGTGATGGACCGCCCTGGCGTTGCAGGTGGGCTGTTGCGGCCACTGGCCGAAGCCGGAATCAGTGTCGACGTTATCGTGCAGAATACGAGTGATGACGGCGCCACGGACTTCACGTTTACGGTAAGCGAGGCCGAAGCCCAGAGAGCGCTTGAACTAATAAAGCAGCAACAAGAGACTATTGCTTTCAGGGACGTGACCTCAGGCGGTGGGCTGGCCAAGGTCAGTATCGTGGGAACCGGTATGCAGAATGGCCCGGGTTACGCTGCAACTATGTTTACGGCGCTGTCTTCTGCGAATGTCAATATCGACATGATCACCACCTCTGAGATTCGTATTACGTGTATCGTCAAGCGCGATGATGTACCGGCGGCGGCGAACGCGCTGCACACGGCGTTTGAGCTTGATTCGTAAATATCAGCGTGAATCATTGTCCGCTGGCAACTGTTCATGGTGTTAAGTCCGGTAAAGTTGCCGCGCACTGCTCTTGTTAGTGACTGAGTATGTAGCGGTTGTGACCCTTCATCAGAGATCCGAAACTTTGGACGCTCCATTTCTTTCCATAGTCGTCCCTGCTTTCAACGAAGAGTCACGCATCGGCTCGTCACTCGACCGTCTGCGCTCTTTTCTCGGTTCAAAAGATTGGACATGGGAGATCATAGTTGTTGATGACGGCAGCGCAGACCGTACGACTGAAATTGTTGAGTCACAGACGGTTGAGGATGATCGCATACGGCTTGTTCGTGCTGCTCATGGCGGCAAGGGTGCTGCGGTAAAGCGAGGAATGCTGGAGTCAAAGGGACAGTGGCGTTTCCTGAGCGATGCTGACCTTTCAATGCCCCCGGAAGAACTGGACCGCTTCTTTACCGGCGAGCGCGGATTACCCGTCTATGACGTATCGATTGGTTCCCGTGAGGCTGTCGGTGCCCGCCGTATTGGTGAACCGTGGTCACGGCATTTCCTTGGTCGAATCTTCAACTGGACGGTAAAGCTGGTCGCCCTGCGTGGGATCGAAGATACTCAGTGTGGCTTCAAGCTCTACAGCGCCAGGGCGGCAAGCCGTGTATTCCCGGTGCAACGATTGCAGGGATTCGCTTTCGACGTTGAGAACCTGTACATCGCCAGGAAAGCAGGGTTCTCCATTGGTGAAGTACCTATCGACTGGCAGTATTACGAAGGCGGGAAAGTGACACTCGGTAGCAGCATCTCCGCCTACCTGGATATTTTCCGGGTCAGAATAAACAGCCTTCTTGGACGATACCGAATTGCGAGGCCTTCGTGACCACGTTGCTTTCCACTGATCTAGAACTTCGCCAGTTACTTGAATCTGCGAAAACGATAGCAGTCGTCGGTCTCTCAGAGAACGAGAGCCGTGCAAGTTTCGGAGTGGCGAAGTATCTGATTTCCGCCGGGTACGAAGTGATTCCGGTCAATCCGCAACTTTCAAGCTGGCAAGGTATCGCTGCTTATCCGACGGTTGAGGCTATTGGTCGTCCGGTGGACATTGTTGACGTGTTCAGAGGCTCAGAGTTCTTGTACACCTTGCGTTTGCAATCGGGTGAAACCGTCATGGCGCACGTTCCCAGCCATCATGACCACACCGTGGGTGAGTGGATTGGTAT
>JAURLM010000064.1 GCA_030831265.1 Chloroflexota bacterium | reverse complement strand
CGCAACTATGCGTCGATGCAACTCCGCACGGTCAACATAAAGCCCGATGACCAGTGCGTTGTATCCGGGGTCAATTGCGATCCTTGAGCTTGAGCCGTGACCAGAAATAACTCGTTCCAGGGCCCGTATGACTCGCCGAGGATTATTCTCGTCCGTGGTAGCTGCTGCATCCGCGTCTAGTTCGAACAGTCTGCCATACAGTGCGTCGACGCTGGTTTCGGCAAGTTCACGTTCGAGTTTTGCACGCAGCTCATTGTCGGGTGCGACAGCCGGAACCTGCCAGCCTTCGAGTAGTCCCCAAACGTACTGGCCAGTACCTCCGGCGAGAACTGGCAAATGATTGCGAGAGCCAATGTCGCGTATCGAGGAGACTGCAGAGGGCAAGAACTGGGCCAGGCTGAACGATGCCTCAGGTTCCAGGAACCCGATCATGTGATGAGGGGCCATTGCAAGAATTTCAGTAGACGGATACGCCGTTCCAATCTCCATACCCCTGTAAAACAGGCGAGAGTCCGCATTGATCACTTCGCCAGAAAAACGGGCGGCGATCATCGCAGCGGCAGAGGTCTTGCCGGAAGCAGTTGCCCCGATGACCGCTATCAAACGGGTGTGAGGAGAATTAGGGGTCACCGAAATGTTCGAACAGTCCTGGATCAGGAGTGTGATTCCAACAGCCGCGCAGTGTTCTCGACGATGTTCACGAATTCATCGGCTTTCAGACTGGCACCACCAACCAGCGCACCATCTATGTCCGGTCGATCCATGAACGGGCCAATGTTATTTGCATTTACGCTGCCGCCGTACAGGATGCGGATACCGGCGGCCGCGCCATTTCCGGCAAGAGCAGAGAGTTCCGCTCGCAATTCTGCGATTATCTCGCCTGCCTGCTGAGGGGTTGCCGCTTCACCGGTTCCGATAGCCCAGACAGGTTCGTATGCCACGATCAGCGAGTCCCAACCGGCGTAGCCTTCGAGACTTGATCGCAGTTGCGTGCGGACAGTTTCCATTGCTTTCCCGCTTTTGCGGACAGAAAGGTCTTCACCCACACAGACGATAGGCACAAACCCTGCTGCATGGGCAGCACGCGCTTTAGCCGCCACGTTCTGGTCTGTCTCACAATAAAGAGCACGCCTCTCCGAATGACCAACGATAACGTGGCTTACCAAGCCTTTCAGCATTGCTGCCGAAATTTCACCGGTGAACGCGCCGCTCTGTTCGGCTGAAAGGTCCTGCGCACCAACCTTCACGTTCGAACCAGAGGTTGCTTCAGCAGCACTGGAAAGGCCGGTATATGGCGGACAGATGATCACGCCTACGCCCGGATACGGCTTACAACCGGATACGATGGCAGCGGCAAGTTCCCTGCCTGCCACTGGTATGGTGTTCATCTTCCAGTTTCCGGCTATCACCGGTCGCCTGTTGTTCATAATCGTGTCCTAGCGGTCATCCAGTGCGGCAATACCGGGCAGCACTTTGCCTTCAAGGAATTCCAGTGATGCGCCACCACCGGTGGATACGTGAGTCAACTCCGAACGCAGATTGAGCTTCTCAATAACGGCGACCGTCGAACCTCCTCCAACGAGGGTAAACGCATCTGGAGCCACGGCCACCGCTCGCGCCACAGCTCGGGTGCCTTCCGAGAACGATTCCCATTCAACAACGCCCATAGGTCCGTTCCAGATTATCCGTTTTGCTTCAATAATCTCGTCTGCGTAGTCAACGCGTGTCCCCGGGCCAATATCGAGTATCAGGCTGTCGCGGGGTACATCCGTGACTTCAACCACGTATGGAGTTGCATCTTCAGCGAATTCACGAGCAACTACAACATCTGACGGAGTCATGATCTTTGCAGGGCTGGAAAACAGCAATTGCCCGGCAGCATGCACTTCTTCATCCGTGATTTCAGCTGCTCCAGGCTCGTATCCCTGAGCCTTCAAGAACGCTGCGACCATGCCACCACCGATGATTACTGTGTCGACTCGCTTTGACAGGTTCGCCAGCACTTGAATCTTGTCTGCAACTTTTGCTCCACCAATGATCGCAACAGCAGGTTTTTCATCTGATTCCAGAGCTCGTGTCAGCATGCGAAGCTCTCGCTCCATCAGGTACCCGGCGACCGCAGGCAGGTAATCCGCTACTCCGGCTGTCGAGGCATGCGCTCGGTGGGCTGCGCCGAACGCGTCGTTTACGTAGATGTCAGCCAGTGAAGCAAGCGCTTTTGCAAAGGCAGGATCGTTAGCTTCTTCACCAGCGTTGAACCGCAAATTCTCCAGCATTGCAATTTCGCCTGGCGCCAACTTTGCGATCACGTCTGCCGGATCCGTGTTATCACCGGGCAGACCGGCATCCAGAATATCGGTATTGAACCAGTCTGACGCGCGCTGCCTGATTGCCGTCATTCGCAGTTCTTCGACGACTTTGCCTTTGGGCCGCCCGTTGTGAGAACAGAGAACAATGCGGGCACCTTTGGATTGAAGGTGATGGACCGTGGGAAGCGCGGCGCGTATCCGTGAATCATCAGCGATGAGACCAGTGTTAGGGTCTATCGGAACGTTGAAATCGACGCGCACAAGACACGTCTTTCCTGCAACATCGATGTCACGAATGGTCTTTTTGTTCAACTTTGAACCTCCCCATCACCAAGGCCCGCCAGACCACGCACCGCCGCTAGCAACTTAATCTTCACTTCTTCTGACAGTGTCTCCGCTTCCAACTCAGCCGACGCGTCATTCACCAAACGATTCAGCACCTCAACTGTATAGTCTCGGGCACCTGATTCTTCCAGCAGGTTCTTCATCACTTCGAGTTTTGCCGGGTCAATTACGCGCTGTGCATATATCTCGCCGAGTCTTCGCTTGGCCCCCGGTGTAGCCGATTCGAACGTATGTACAACCGGCAAGTTTTTCTTCTTGGTCAGCAATCGGCCCTGTTGTACCGGGTCAAGCTGCTGTCCGCCCCAGAAAAGCATGTAGTCCTCTGCCACCTGGCGCGCTGTACCAGCGATCTGCCCGAGATTGAACAACAAACTGGCAAGCTCCGGTCTATTTACGGCAATCGCTGCTATCTGGGCAGAGGCACCAAATAGCGAACCACTGCGT
>JAURLM010000063.1 GCA_030831265.1 Chloroflexota bacterium | reverse complement strand
GGTAAAGACTATGTTCACCAAACCACTGCACGCGTACCCGAGAATGTTGATCGACAGCTTGCCGACCATGGACGTCAAGAAGCGTCTTGTCGGTATCCCCGGCATGCAGCCTTCCTTGTTGAATCTGCCACCGGGAGACCCGTTCGCTCCAAGGTCACCGCTAACATTCAAGCCGGAAGATGCCCAGGTGCAGCCAAAACTTGTTGAGGTTGAACCCGGTCACTGGGTTGCGCTCTCGCGGTCATCAGTCGAAGACTTTGATAAATACGCACACCTGGTTGATTACTGATAAGGGCTGCATAACGCCTGTCTCACAGCAGCCTCAACAACCGGAGAACTAATACTTGACTGCCCTACTGGAACTTACAAACGCCACGAAGATCTACGGTGGTGGATTTCTCAACAAAGACAACGTTACCGTTGCTGTAAACAATGCCAACTTTGTGATTGAGGAGAACAAGCCACAGATCATCACCATCGCCGGTGAGAGCGGTAGTGGAAAGACCACTATGACGCGCATGCTGCTGGGCAGCATCACGCCAACTCATGGGCAGATGTTCTACAAGGGCAAAGACTTCAACCGTCTGAGTGGTAAGGAACGAAGGCAGTTCCAACTGGATGTGCAGCCAATCTTCCAGGACCCATTTGAGTCATACAACCCGTTCTACAAGGTTGACCACGTTCTGCACGCGCCCATCAAGAACTTCAAGCTCGCCAAGTCCAAGGACGAGCGCGACAAGATGGTTAACGATTCACTCCGATTGGTGGGCCTGCAACCTGATGAAACACTCGGTCGCTTCCCGCACCAGCTCAGTGGTGGACAGCGCCAGCGCATCATGGTCGCACGTGCATTGCTGCTCAAGCCCCGCGTCATCCTCGCGGACGAACCGGTTTCGATGGTTGACGCATCGCTGCGTGCCACGATTCTCGACAGCATCCAGACGCTGAAGCAGGAACTTGGCATCACCGTCGTTTACATCACGCATGACCTGACCACGGCTTTCCAAATCAGTGACACTATCCTGATCATGTACCGTGGAAACGTCGTCGAGCATGGTGACGTGGAAAGAGTTATTCACAATCCGCAGCACCCTTACACACAACTGCTGATCGATTCCATTCCACAGCCAGACCCTGACAAGCGCTGGGGTGAAATTGTCCGGTCTACCGGCACCGACATGGTCGGAACCGGCAAGCAGACGGACATCTTCGGAATCAAGGAAGGCACTGACCACACCTACGATGAGGTCGAGCCCAACCACTGGGTGATGCGAAACGTCGACTAGCGTGGGCTCCGGTTGCTAACCGCTCTACGGACTCTTGCTGAACACTCCGAATGTGAAGCTGTATATCCGCAGATCGTCCGAACTGGTTAGTAGCTCGAGTTCGTGACGCCCAAACTGATCTGACTGGACAATTCGGTAAAGTCGCGGTGCGTCAACGGTCACCACACTCCGTCCGGAGCTGTCATAAGTGACATCAGGTCCGGCGGCTGACTGCGGAATTGGCTCACCATCCATTTCGACGAACACCGTTGCCGGGCTGGCGTGTGGGCTCATTACGGCATTCACGCTGGTTGCAAAGAACGGGAACACTATGTATCCCGAATCGGTCGCACTTCCAACGTAGGCAATTGCATCCACCTCGTTTCGCCATCTTCCATCAAGTTCAAACTGACCGTGTCGTCGCAACCCAGTGTCCATGTAGTCCACAGAGGCGTCCGGTGAAAGGTAATACGCGTCCTGGGCGGCAAAAAGCCCGGATGATTGAAATCCCTGTGCATAACCGGCGTAGATCTCACGGGTTTGCGTGTAAGCCGCATCTGCCAGTTGTTGCTGAAAGTCACCGCCATGCGGCACACCGGCCAGATCAACCCCGGATGCTGTAAGTGCCTGACGGATTTGCTCTTCGGTTTCCGTGTAACCACCCTCACCGAAGTGTCTGTACCGAACGGCACCATCGACACCAATGAGATAAGAAGTGGGCCAGAAGTGATTGTTGAACGAATCCCACGTATGGCTGTCACTGTCCAGGGCAACTGCGTACGGCAAATCGGCTGCCGCAACCGCTGCAGCCACATTCTCACTGTCCCGTTCAAACTCGAATTCAGGAGAATGCACACCAATTAACGTTAACCCAAGTTCTGAATAACGGTCATGCATCGCCCGCAGGAACGGGAAAGTGCGCACGCAGTTGACACAGGTGTACGTCCAGAAATCGAGCAGCACGACGCGGCCATTAGCACGCAGCTGATCAAGATTTAACTCCGGTGAATTTATCCAACCCGTGATACCTACCAGTCGGACATCAGGCACTGTGTCCAACGGGTCTATAAGCCCTGATTCCGTGAATAACGGCACAGTAGTCGGTGTCGGCGGCAGGATACCTCCTGATCGCTCCTGTACCGGTGTTTCGACCGGAGTCACGCCTATCGCCGGATCCACCTGTCCGCATGCGATAAGCACTGCCATTGCCGCCAAAAGCATGACAAATAACCCTGTTTGCCGGTACACATGCTTCAAATGATGGATTCCATACAACTCACGCCGACTATCGATAGTTCTGGATCACTCCAACCCGAACTCCCCTTAACAACACGTAACGGATAACGTACCGGATAGGATTCAATCTGTCCTGACTCACTCAAAGGACCTCAGAGGTGCGAAATGACTTCACGCGTAAATCTACTGGCCATCGCATTACTGGCCATCGCCTCCCTGGTGGCCTGCTCAGATGCGGCTGCCGTTTCTGACAATTTGGAAGTTGAATCCGTCCGCGCCAGCTCATTTGAACTGGTGGATACAACAGGAAACGTGCGTGCCGAACTGTCCATGGAAGAAGGCTCACCCCGTTTCGTTTTCAACGATGCAGACGGCATCCCAAGATTCGAGGTCAAGACGGACAGCGCAGGCAATCCCGCACTGACGCTGCTCGATGAACACTCCGTTCGCCGCACCGGTTTCGAATTCGCCAACGGCGAAAACCCTGCACTCTTCATAAGAGATGACTCAGGGCAACTCAAAGCCGGGTTGCAGGTGCAAACCGATGGCAATCCGGTTCTGCTTCTACGCAATTCCGCGCTGGAGGACGGGTTCGCTGTTACCGTGTTGGAAG
>JAURLM010000062.1 GCA_030831265.1 Chloroflexota bacterium | reverse complement strand
GTCCGGGTCGAGTGACAGGATCATCTCTTTCCGGTTGCCGGGTGTTTCCCGCAAGAAGCGTTCGTGCAGTACCGCCAGTGCGTCATTATCCACTTCGACACCGAGTCCCGGCATCGTCGGCACGTTCATGCGTCCATCTCGGAACTGCAACTTGCCGCCCTTGATGATGTCCCCGTCAGTGTCCGTCCACGGGTAGTGCGTGTCGGCCGGGTAGTTCAACTCCGGCGTTGCGGCGCATGCGTGCAGCATGGCGGCCTGCGAAACGCCCAGCGAGTTGTTTGAGTGGCCAGAGAGTCCCCAGCCCATGACCCGGCAGAGAACGCCAGATTCCTTGTAGGCAAGGATGCCGCCCCAGTGGTGGTGGTCACCGAGAATCACGTCGATACCACCCAGTTGTAGGTTCGGCTTGACGTGTGAGAACGCTGAGACGCACATGTTCGACGCCAACGGGATGTCCGTGTGTTTTTTCACTTCGGCGTGCATGGCGATGGTGTCTGTAGGGTCTTCGAGGTACTGAGGTTCGTACTCTTCTATTGCCTTCGCAACCCTGATTGACGTCTCAACTGTCCAGACCGCGTTCGGGTCGATGCGAATCTCGTAGCCCTCGGATTTCGGGAATCGCTTCCGCAGCAGTCGGAACGTTTCGATGTCCACATCCGGGTGAAAGAACCCACCCTTGATTTTGAGAGCCTTGAAACCGTACTTGTTGACGAACTCTTCGGCCTGCCTGACGAATCCTTCAGGGTCAAGTGCCTCTCCTGTTGCAACTTCACCCTGCCCATTCTCGTCAGCGAACTTGTAGAACAGGTATGCCGCCCATTCAACGCTGTCCCTAGCGCGACCGCCGATGTAGTCACATAACGGTAGCCCGGCCCATTTTGCAGCTGCATCCAGCAGGGCGGTTTCCACTGCGGCCCATGCAGACGGTGTCCCTTTGAACTGGAGGCGAGCACGTGTCACCTGCCGCGGGTCCCATCCCATAAGCCACGAACGGTTAGGTTCGATAATCGCAGCCTGGTCATGGTACGTCTCACCTGCCCCGGTGAACCCGTCATCAGTCTCAATCTGCACGATGGTCCGAACGCGAAAAGTCTCGTGGACCCCGGTGCTGTTCAGCAGCGGTTGGTCATGGGTGGCGGCCTGGGTGACTTTCAGTTTCGCAATTTTCATGGCGGTCAATTTCCTTCGCAAAAGCAGCAGCTGTAATTCGCGGTTCGGGCACTAGATGAGCAGCACGTTATTGGTCGACATGTATCTCCGGTTCCGAGACATCTTCCAGCAAAACCGGCTCCGGCGGGGCAGGCTGACCCGCTTTTTTGTCACGCTGAGGCACGCTCTCGCCATCATGCCGGATGTGCCCCAGTGTGCGCGGGACAAGCAAGTCAACGCGGCGAGAAACTCCGGTCTCACGCAACTCTACATCGATGACTTCAAGGTAATCCGGGCTGTATTCCCTGAATACTCCGACATATTCAATGTCAGATCCGTCCGGGGCTTTTACTTCAACCACCACTTTGCGGCCAATGTGGTGTTCAAGAATTGGGTCATAGGCGTTGCCGAACCACTCGATCATCTCGCTGCCAGCTTTACTCATGCGACTTTGCTGGCCGGCAACCGGAGATGTCTTGGTCGCGGCGCTGAGTGCTGCCGAAAATGCCTCAGCAAGGGCGTCACGCATGAGGTTGAACCAGATTTTCGCCTTACGACGCATCCGCCTGAACAGCTTTGGGTGATAAGAACGGCGGAGGGTTCGATCGCGACGCTCCGTATTCCGTGGTGTCAGTTCGTCAAAGAACCGCATTAGCAGGAAGATATTCGGGAATTCAGGTTTGAAGATTATGTAGCTGGATTCGATGTGCCCGTCAGTGTCATGGTGGTCAGCGCGGTACTTCAATTCCATGCCGGTGGATTCAACTCGAAGTGTGCCCCAGACCTGCTTGCCGGACTTCATGCGCACGTAGACAAGGAATCCGCTGAAACTCTTGAGGCACACGTCCTTGCGACGTACTCGAAGAATCGCGCCGATCATGGCCACGATGAGGATTATCAGGACGGTTATGACAAGCACATTGTTGAACATGGGGAGATATTACCCAGCGATATGGCGTTTGTGTTGGGCTGTACAGGTGCTTACGGCTCGTAAACCGCATCCTGCTCAAACGGAAACAATGGCCGACGCCTGTGCTGGTAATCGAAGGTAGACATGTCACCTGACGTTGCGCCGGGAGTGTTGACCGAGATCATTCGACTGGCAATGGAGCCATAAGCCGGACGAGGTGAGACGACTCCCTTGGCGACAACGATGTCGAAGTTTTCGGGCCGATAGCCGATGGAGTAGAACTGCTCCCGGCTCATGTTTCCTACTCTTGTCGAAACAAGAACGACTGTCGGCCCGGCATCTGTCTCCAGTCCAACAGTCGTCCCGCCGTCAAAGTACCGCCAACCAGCGTGAACTCCGCCGCTGTCTTCGAATCGGCCGTCTGATATCACTCGCACCCGTCCAGTAACGCGCACAGGCTCTCCATGCAGCGAGTCTGTTTTGCCGCCAACCGTAAGTTCAACATGGGAGCCAACTCCCGCCTTCACACACTCGGCAACAGCCTCCGTGTCGCGGATAGTTTGCAGCCATGACTTCGCTCCCTGCTCAAGAGCCTGCGCAAGCAAGAATGTGCTGTCCCCGGAGCTACCAGCACCGATGTTGTCGCCGACATCCAGCAAAACTATCGGGCCAGAGCCCGGAGCCCGGCTAAGCGATTCCTCAAGCGCAATACGAACGGCTTCAGCGGGATCGGGGCCGTCGGGACGATAGAGTTCAGAACGCAGGTTCCATGCCGCCAGTGCAATCGATTGTGCTGCGACGCGTGCCTGTTCAGATGAATCTTCATGCAGTGCGTATGCGGCAAAGCCTAGTTCTTGAACATCTCCCCACGGATAGCCCTGCCCGACCGACGCTGAAACTATTCCCGGCTGTTCCAGGACGTTTTCCAGTGAGCGGATTACGGAGCGCATCGGCTCGTCGCTCGTGTCGTGCTGGAAAATACCAATGACCATCGGCGGCATCTCCAGCCACTTTGCAGGTCGCCAGTTCTCACGGGCCATGCGTGTCACCAGCTCGCAGGCATCGAGCGCCCGTTCTACGGCATCCATGTGCGGATTCGTGCGATAGATGACGATGCCATCGGTCTGCTCCGCCATCATGTGTGAGACGTTGGCGTGCAGGTCGAGCGTCATCACGATGGGAACACCGGGACCGACAGCCTCTCGCACCCGCCGCGCAAATTCGCCGTCCAAGTCGCGGTGAGCTTCGGACACAGCTGCACCCATCTGATTGAGCAACACACCGTCGAACGGCCCCTGCTCGCGCAGCATCGCTATGCCTTCGGACGAGAGCGATTCGAATGCGTCTACGGAGATTGTCCCGGCGGGATCTGTTGCAGCAAATATCAACGGGACGAGTTCAAAACCAAGCTGTTCTGCACCACGGATATACCCGGAAAGCGATGTGCTTGCACCGCTGTGCATTTCGATGCACTGCTGACCGCGCTGAACGCCGTAAGTCTGTAGTCCTGACGATTGGAAAGTTTCCAGCGTGACAGGTCGGGCCGAGAAAGTGTTCGTCTCGTGGTGGATTCCAAGTGTTGCTATGCGCATGTTTTGTCCCGTTCGGTTACAGCGCTCCGTGCCCACAGGTCGAGGCCCGGTTTGCAGTCACGGAATGTATCACTGGATAACGGGCGGGGTAACACGCTCCGGAATCACCGGACACCAACGGTCTGGGGTTGGACCCGGTTAGACCTGTGCGGTAGCGGGCATGGCGCCTTTGCGCTGTTGTCCCTGGACTCGACCGCGGTCCTGCTGGCTGAGCACTGTCTTGCGAAGACGAATTGTCGTTGGCGTCACTTCCAGGCACTCGTCGGGCATGATGAACTCCAGTGCCTGTTCAAGTGTCAGGTCACGGTGTGCATCAAGGTGCTCTGTCTGGTCGGCGGAAGCCGCTCGCATGTTCGTCAGCTTCTTGCCACGAGTCGGGTTGACGTTCATGTCCTCCGGCCGCGGGTTCTCACCAATAATCATGCCCTCATAAACCGCAGTGCCAGGTCCGATGAACAACTGACCGCGCTCTTGCAGGTTTATCAGGGCGTAACCGGTGGCCTGCCCGCGCCTGTCAGACACAAGGCTGCCTGTGTGACGAGTCCGAAGTTCGCCATGCCACGGTTCGTATGAGTCGAAAACATGGTGAGCGAGGCCAGTGCCGCGCGTCTCAACGGTGAACTCATTGTGGAAACCGATCAGGCCGCGAGCCGGGACCGTGAAGTCCATGCGAATTCGCCCCTGGCCGTGGTTGATAATCTTTTCGAGGCGGCCTTTACGGAGAGCCATGAGCTGAGTCACGATTCCCATGAAAGTGTCCGGCACGTCAACAGACAGTTTTTCGATTGGCTCGTGGACTTTGCCGTCGATGATCTGTGTGACCACTTCGGGCTTGCCGACGGTCAACTCAAATCCCTCACGGCGCATGGTCTCCACCAATACTGCCAGTTGTAGTTCACCACGACCTTGCACGATCCAGTTATCCGGGCGACCCGAATCCTTCACGCGGATTGAGACGTTACCGACAAGCTCCTGGTCCAGTCTTGACTTGACCAGCCGGGCGGTGAGTTTTGACCCGTCCAACCCTGCGAATGGGGATGTGTTGATACCGATGGTCATTGAGAGGCTCGGCTCGTCAATCCGCATCACCGGCAGAGCCACGGGATTTTCCGCGTCAGCGAGCGTCTCACCAATGGTCACGTCAGGCAGTCCGGCAATGGCGATTATCTCGCCGGGGCCGGCTTCGTCAGCGGGAACGCGCTCAAGTGATTCTGTGACGTATAGCTCGGTAATCTTTACGCGATCCATGGATCCGTCACGACGGCAGTGGGTAACGATCTGGTCTCGCTTGATGGAGCCCTGACGGACGCGGCACAGTGCCAGACGACCGACATATGGCGATGCGTCAAGGTTTGTCACAAGCGCCTGTAATGCGTGACCCTCTTCATATTCGGGTGCAGGGATGTGCGACATGACCGTATCGAACAACGGCCCGAGGTCGGTTCCCGGCTTCATGGGGTCAAGCGTCGCCGTTCCAGCTTTGGCGTTGGTGTACACAATAGGGAAGTCGATCTGGTCTTCGCTGGCGTCAAGGTCGAGGAACAGCTCATAGACCTCATCGACGACCTCTTTGATGCGGGCATCGGGGCGGTCGATCTTGTTGATGACAAGAATCACGGACAGCTTGGATGCCAGGGCTTTGCGGAGAACGAAACGGGTTTGCGGCAACGGTCCTTCGCTGGCGTCAACAAGCAGGAGAACACCGTCGACCATCGTCAGGCCGCGCTCAACCTCACCGCCGAAGTCAGCGTGCCCCGGGGTGTCGATGATGTTGATCTTCGTGTCACCACGGCGGACAGCGGTGTTCTTGGCGAGGATGGTGATGCCCTTCTCTCGCTCAAGGTCCATGTTGTCCATGATTCGGTCGACGACCTGCTCATGGGCCTCGAACGTGCCGGACTGCTGCAACATCTTGTCGACAAGCGTTGTCTTGCCGTGGTCTACGTGGGCAATGATCGCGACGTTGCGTCGTTCTTCCCGTTTGAGTATGGTCATGGTGCCTTCGCCGAACTGGCGTGAAGTGAACGCTACGCGAAACGACCCGGGCAAGTTACCCCGGATCGATTTTTGAACATATCCACAGCTTTGTTTCGCTGTAATCGCGCGCAGCGTGTTGAAAAACCGGACTCCTTCGAGAGTACCACTGTTCTGACAAGGTTGCGCAATGGATATACACCCTCGAATAGCTACGATTTGCATTTACTTGACGGCCGCAATCTCCGTGATTGCGTTACTGGCGCTGGCACTGCTTTACATATCGTTCGCTGTCCCACTGGGCAGCTTCCCGTACGGAAGCACGAACGACCTTCTGACCGCGGTTCACTACGCGATGCTGGTTCCGATCACGCTTTTCGTGCATAACCGTGTGAAGCATGTCGACGAGCAACGAGCACGGACTGCGCTTTGGATCGCCCTCGTCGGAATCGTCTTGATCGTGATGTTCTAGGTGATGCTGCTCACGGGTGTACTTAAGTTCGAGATACAGATATTGATGGTGGTACCACCTTTTTTCTTTGTTCTCTACTGGTACGTGGTTGTTGGAACTCTCGGAAGGCGCTCAAGCACATTCGCTACTTCCCGCACACTTGATGTCCTTACGGGGCTATACATCGGATATCCGGTGTGGGCACTTCGAATAGCGAAGTCCATACAGAGTTCGGACAACCAGCAGTAACTACAGCCCGGCTCCACCGTCCACGGTAATCATCGAGCCAGTAATCATGGCGGCTTCGTCCGTGGCGGCGAACAGGAACGCCTTTGCGATGTCGTCAGCGGTCTGTAGACGGCCAAGCG
>JAURLM010000061.1 GCA_030831265.1 Chloroflexota bacterium | reverse complement strand
GATCGCCGTCGACGCAATGCTCGCAGCCCAGGAACCGCATGTATTCCTATCGGTCGACGATGATGGAAAGGTAATTATCGTCAAGACCACCGGCAACCCCGGTGGCCACGTCGTGTTGCGCGGTGGAAGCTCAGGGCCAAACTACGACCCAACCGCCGTCGCACGTGCGCGCGGAATCCTTGAGAAGGCCGGTTTCGAGCCGCACTTGATCATCGACTGCTCGCACGCCAACTCCGGTAAAGACCACAGGCGCCAACCCGTGGTCTTCCGTGACGTGATGCACCAGAGGACGAACGGAGACAGCAGCATCGCCGGCATGATGCTGGAGAGTCACCTCAATGCTGGTGCGCAGAAGGCGGGAGACCCGGCAAAACTGAAATACGGTGTTTCGATCACCGATGCCTGTGTCGACTGGGACACGACGGCGGAACTCATCAGGGAAGCCCGTGCTGCGCTAAAAAAAAACGCAGCAGTACTTGCCTGAAACGGGCGGAAACAGCGTACTCATCAACATGAGCGACCTGGAAGAAAAACTATCGACGCTTGCCATCGAACGTCCTGCCGCATTAACGGTCGGGACGTTCGATGGCGTACACATCGGTCACCGCAAGTTGCTTGGCACACTGCGTGACAGAGCTGTCGACAACAGGCTCATTTCAGTAGCAATCACGTTCCGCTCACAGCCGCGTGCGCTCATTGACCAGACCTCAGTAGTCACATACCTGTCCACCACCCAGCACCGGATCAACCTGATTGAAGAAACCGGTGTCAGCCATGTGCTACCTGTGGATTTCGACGAAGACCTTCGCCGACTTTCCGCCAACGATTTCCTCGGGATGCTCAAACGGGCCTCAAGAGCAGAAATGCTTGTACTAGGGCTCGGAGCGAGAGTTGGACACGACAGGCTGGACGCTGACCAGCTTGCAGCCGTCGCCAACCAGCACGGCATCACACTTGTCGAAGTTGACCCGGAACGAATCGACGGGCGGATAGTCTCCAGTTCGGCAATCAGACAATCGCTGACCGAAGGTGATGTGACCTACGCATCCCGGATGCTGGGTAGACCGTATCGGCTCGACGGAACAGTTGTTCCTGGTGATAAACGCGGGCGAGAACTTGGATTCCCTACGGCTAATATCCAACCAGCGGATGCAACCGCTATCCCTGCAAACGGTATCTATGCAACGCTGATTCGAGTGGGCGGGGAACGTCGGATGGCCGCAACATCCATCGGCGTGCGACCAACATTTGGTGGTGGAGCGCGGCTGGTGGAAGCCTACATACTCGACTTCACGGGCGACCTTTACGGAAAAGAAGTAGAACTGGAATTTGTGAAACGCCTGCGCGGAGAGGTCAAGTTTGATGGTGTGGACCCACTGATCCAGCAGATGAACCGGGATGTGTCTGAAGCAAGAGAGATTTTGAGCGGCGCGGTATGAGTGAAGAGTTCAATAACGTCTACGAAGACCTTGAATGGCGAAACGCCATCGCCCATGCAACTCCCAGGGCGCGAGAAATCCTGTCGCGTGACAAGATCACCTGCTACAACGGCTTCGATCCCACGGCCAAAAGCCTGCACGTAGGTAACCTGGTTCCAATCATGGGACTTGTCCGCATGCAGCGTTACGGGCACACGCCAATCGTGATCGTCGGTGGCGGGACTGGAATGATCGGTGACCCGAGCGGACGAAGCGATGAACGCAAACTGCTTATGGTTGACATCATCGATGAAAACGTCGCCGGCATCCAACAACAGCTTGAGAGCTTCCTGGATTTCACGCCATCTCTTTCCAACCCGGCGCAGGTAATCAACAACGCCGACTGGTTGCGCAAAGTCTCCCTTATCGAGTTTTTGCGCGACGTTGGCAAACATTTCTCTATCAGCACGATGCTCGGGCGCGAGTCTGTCCAGACCCGCATGGACCGGGAAGTTGGCATATCGTTCACCGAGTTCAGCTACCAACTACTGCAAGCGTACGACTTCCTCAAGCTGTACGAAGACCATAACTGCACATTCCAGATGGGAGGCTCCGACCAGTGGGGCAACATCCTTGGAGGTGTAGACCTGGTTCGCCGCGTGCATGGCGGAGCGGTTGCAGATGAACCGGATTCAGCAAACCGTGAAGCGGCTGGATCGCTGGCGCAAGCGCTCGCGTACCCACTGATCACAACATCCACGGGAGAGAAATTCGGCAAGAGCATTGGCGGTGCGCCTACGCTTGACCCGGATCAGACCTCGCCGTACCGCTTGTACCAGTTCTTTTACAACACCACGGACGCCGATGCAGTCCCGTACTTGAAACTGTTCACGTTGCTCAAGAAAACCCGGATTGAGGAGCTTGAACGCGCTGTCCATGAAGCCCCACGAGAACGCGCCGCCCAACAATCCCTCGCTGCCGAGATGACGCGCACGGTTCATGGTGACCGCGGTCTTGAAGAGGCTCGCCGCGTAACCAATGCCCTGTTCTCTGATGACCTGCGTAAACTCTCCGCATCTGAACTACGCGGGGCATTCACCGAAGCCACCCACGGCACGGTCAGTCCTGCCGACCTCGCCGACGGAATCACACTTGCCAGTGCGGTGACGGTGCATGGCGGAGGTATGATCGCATCGGCCTCTGATCTGCGTAGGCTGGTCGCGCAGGGCGCAGTCAAGATCAACGGTAAAGTTGAGACTGACCCGTTGCGTCCGCTGACCAGCGCTGACTTTATTGATGACCAGGTGATGGTTGTCCAGCGCGGAAAGAAGAGTCATGACTTGATCTGGCTTGAGACGGACCAGCGCTGACCAGTCCTTCTGTGAAATTCATACCAATTCTCACGCCACCGGTTGCGAACCTGTAGCGGTACGGGCGTAGAATTCATCTCGGCGCGGATGCGCCAGACTACAAGCACGAGGCCTATCGGCCACCCGTTCAGGAAATGACCATTGAGTAACGGCAAGCAGCCCAACCTTCGCATCCCCGGTCCGGTACCACTCCCCGATGATGTCCTCGACCTCGTCGGGTCGCAGATGATTAACCACCGCGGCCCTGAATACGCGGACATGCTCGATCGCATGACCGCCAACCTCCGCACCGTTTTCATGACGACGAATGATGCATATTTCATCACCTCGTCAGGCACCGGAGCAATGGAGACGGCTGTCGTCAACACCATTTCGCCCGGCGACAAGGTGCTTGCAATCTCGATCGGTGTGTTCGGAGACCGCTTCCGCGAGATTGCAGAGGCCTATGGCGCAGACGTGACACGCCTTGAGTTTGAACTAGGACACGCGGCAGACCCTGCACGCTTGGCCGAGGCACTGAAGGCACTCCCCGGCTGCAAGGCTGTAATCCTCACCCACAACGAAAGCTCCACCGGAGTTGCCAACCCGCTCAAGGAACTCTGCGAAGTCATCCATGCAGAGTCCGACGCGCTGATACTCGTCGACGCGGTTTCGTCGGCTGCCGGTATGCCGATAGCGGTCGACGCATGGGGTATCGACGTCGTCGCAACGGCTTCACAGAAGTCATGGATTGCACCTCCTGGTATTGCGATGGTCACCTTCAGTAAGAAGGCCTGGGCGGCTTACGAACAGTGCACCACACCGAAGTACTACTATGACATCAAGCAGTACGAGGACTATCTCAAGATTGGCCAGCCACCATTCACCCCGTGCCTCCCGGCGATGTTCGCGTTGGATAAGTCACTGGAGGCGATGGTCGCAGAAGGCATTGAGACTATTTTCGAACGTCACCACACCATTGCAGACCACACCCGCCACGGTGCGCGTTCACTTGGGTTGGAGCTTGTGCCGGAAGAGCGATACGCATCCGACACAGTGACAGCGATCAGGTTGCCGGAAGGTATCGACGGCAAAGAGTTCCTTGCACGGGTGAAACGTGACTACAACGTCATCCTGGGCGGCGGCCAGAAGTCACTGACAGGAAAGATCTTCCGCATCGGCCACATGGGCTGGATGGAGATGGCCCACATCGACGAGGCGCTTGAAGCTGCGGGGCGGACACTGCGAGAAATGCAGGGCAAGAACTAGCCAGAGCACCGTACAACGATTTCGTTCGTACAACCGTGATACGTGGCCAGTAAGGCCGCTGACTATCGCGCTCTTCCTGGTTACGGTTCTGTGCTCAATCGCTATTTCATAACAGCACTGCTGATCGTGCTATTCATAATGGTCTCGGCGTGCAGCACGGGCGGTCAGGCCTCGATGCTGACGTCCACGCCTGTCGCACATGCCGGGGAGGCAGGAGACGCTAATAGCGATTCGGCACTCAGCCCCGGAGTGACGGACTTCCGTCTACCCGACGCTATCAGCGGCGGTGACGTATCGTTGTCCGAAACACTGGAAACGCAGCACGTCGTCCTGATCTTTTACCGAGCGTTCTGGTGAACGTACTGTCGCGCGCAGCTAGTTGAGCTGCAGGAACGCTACTCCGAAATACAGGCTCTCGAGGCCGAGGTTATTGCCGTGAGCATGGATGACCTCCGTGACACAGCGCAACTTGTGCAACGCGTGGGCATACAGTTCCCGGTGCTCTATTCATCCGGCAACACGGACGTCCCATTGGCCTATTCAGGTTTAATGGACTCCGGTGCCAATGCTTTTCCGGGAACCTACGTAATAGGCAAAGACCGGCAGATCCACTACCAGTTCGTTGGCAAGAATCACACGGATCGCGCCCCGGTAAGCGAAATTATTG
>JAURLM010000060.1 GCA_030831265.1 Chloroflexota bacterium | reverse complement strand
CCTGGGTTCCTGGGAAGCAGGCATCCAGGACGCTGAATTGAAGGAAGCTGCCAGCAAGAAGTCTGCTGCTCCTCGCCGCAAGGTTTCGTCTGTCAAGAAGGCATCTGCAAAGAAGCCTGCAGCAAAGAAAGCTTCTGCCAAGAAGGTAGTTGCAAAGAAGCCTGCGGCTAAGAAGGCTGTTGCCAAGAAGCCAGCAGTCGTTAAGGCTGTAGCGAAGAAGTCTTCTGCAAAGAAGTCAGTCGCTAAAAAGGCTGCGTAGTTTAGAAACGCAAGTTTTATGAGAGAGGCCGGGCGAATTTCGCCCGGCCTCTCTTGCTTTTGCGCGTGTAGGGTTGCGGACGTACACTCGGCCCACTGCGACAATTCATGTTGCAGCGCTTCGCTCAACAATCACACCGGGGCAGAACCATGCAGCGCGCCAGCAAAGACATCCTCTACTACACGCATTCCAGTGCAAACCCTCCGACTATGACGGTAAAACCGGGTGAGTGGTTCGAGGTCGAAACGCAGATGAATCGCGGCCCGGACACGGTTCGCGTGCCGGAAGATATCCGGGAGTTGTACAACCAGTACCGGTCAGACAGCCAGCCGAAAGACCGCGGCAACGCAGCCAGCGGGGCGATAATCGTTGACGGTGCCGAACCCGGCCAGGTTGTCACGGTGCATGTTGGCGAGATAAAGACCAACCCTGTCGGCTGGACGTGGTACCGCGGCAGCACGGGCGCTATGCCGGGTTACCTTGGGCCGTCAAATATTGGCGAGCAGTTCCGGATCGTCCGCATCAAGGATGGCAAAATCATCTGGAATGACCGGCTCTCGTTCCCCGTTGAGCCGATGATGGGCGTTATTGGTGTCGCACCGGCGCGCGATGAGGCTCGGCACAACGGATGGGCCGGCGAATGGGGCGGCAACTTTGATATCCAGGAAGTGACAAACGGCGCGAAGGTGTCCATCGCCGTGAATGTCCCCGGCGCGATGCTCCACGTTGGCGACATGCATGCTCGACAGGGTGATGGAGAGATCTGCGGCGGTGGTGGCATTGAGACCGGCGGCGTGGTCAAGCTGATGGTTGAGCTGGGACCGAAGCCGGCGGAGATGACATGGCCGCGCATTGAGAACGAAACTCACATCATGACCACAGGGCAGGGCAAACCTGCGGAGGACGCATTCCGCATTGCCCTTTCCGAGATGATCCTCTGGCTGGAGACCGACTATGGCATGACGCAGGGCGAGGCGTACATGTTCCTGTCGCAGTGTCTTGAGGCGAGGGTAACGCAGTTCGTCAACCCGTCTTACAGCTACGTCTGCAAGGTGAACAAGAAGTACCTCGTCTAGCACGGGAAAGTTGAGGGTGAACGTTGACAATCACTTCTGCGACGATCGTAAATCGCGCTGACGTCCGTTCTGCACTCGTTGATGAACTGAAAGCTCGCAAGCGCGCTGATCCCAATTACCGTGTGATAGATATTGGCGGCAGGCATAACCCGTGGGCGGACGAGGTTACCGATGCCTACGTTGATGTCTTCCCTTTTGCCACAGGCAAAAGGCTGTACATTGGCGACATCAACGATGAGGTCGTGTGGAGGAACGTGCAGCGGGATGGGATGTATGACTTTGCCATCATCTCGCACGTGCTGGAGGATATTCGCTACCCCATGACCGCACTCCGCTGGATGCCGCAAATTGCGCGATCCGGTTTCCTGGGACTGCCGAATCGACATACCGAGTTTGCCAACGGCGTTTCGGAATACTGGCTGGGACAGTCACACCATTCGTGGATATTCACCGTGGTCGAGCAGGGCGGGGCGAATCTCCTGCGTGCTGTACCGAAGTTTGCGTGTGTGGAGTATTTCAATCACGCACGACCGGCCCCCGAAGACGCGGAAGACCAGTATGGCCCAAGAATGCTCCCCTGGCTGCGGCCTGAGTTGGCTGGGCGGGACCACGAGTTTGGTGTGCGGTGGGAAGGTGACTTGCCGTTCGAGGTTCCAGACTACACGCTGGACCTTGCCGCACAGGTTGATATGTACCGCACTTTGCTGGCAGGTGCGGTGGAAGACCCGGAATAGGCGACATTCGAGGAGCAAACGTGACGATGCATGAGACCGGCTTCACGATGGACGCCTCGTCCATCAAGTTTGGCCCTGGAATGACGCGCGAAACGGGTTATGAGGCTGCACGTTTCGGCTGCACTCGTGTGATGGTCGTGACTGATCCGCAGTTGGCGAAACTGGAACCGGTTGCCACCGTTGTGGCGTCGCTCAAAGAGGCTGGTATCGAAGCCGTTGTTTTCGACCGCTCACATACTGAACCTACAGATGCGTCGTTTGCCGAGGCCATCAAGTTCGCACAGGAAGGGAACTTTGACGGTTACGTCGCAGTCGGCGGTGGCTCAAGCATCGATACCGCAAAAGCGGCGAATCTGTATGCAACGTACCCCGCAGACCTTCTTGCATACGTCAACGCGCCCATTGGCAGGGGAGAGCCTGTTCCGGGATCACTGAAGCCGCTCATTGCGGTGCCGACCACTGCCGGAACAGGCAGCGAGACGACGGGTGTCGCTATTTTTGACCTTGTCGAGATGGGAGCGAAGACCGGAATCGCCCACCGTGCGCTTCGGCCGGTAGTTGGTATTGTCGACCCCGACAACACGCGCACGCTGCCACCAATGGTCGCTGCATGTAGCGGTTTCGATGTTCTATGTCACGGTTTGGAAAGCTACACCGCATTGCCGTTCGATCAACGAGATGCGGCGAAATCACCCGGTATGCGCCCGTCATACCAGGGCTCCAACCCGATCAGCGATGTCTGGTCACTTCGAGCCGTAGAGATGGTTGCGCAGAGCATGGTTCGTGCAGTTACTGACCCGTCTGACGATGAAGCTCGAACGCAGATGCTGCTCGCCGCCACGTTCGCTGGTGTTGGCTTTGGTAACGCCGGTGTTCACCTGTGCCACGGCATGTCATACCCGGTTTCGGGCAGGGTGAAGGAATTTTGCCCGGACGGTTACCCGCAGGATGAACCGTTCGTGCCGCACGGGATGTCGGTGGTGCTGAACGCCCCGGCTGTGTTCCGGTGGACGGCGCAGGCTGATCCTGCTCGGCACTTGAGAATGGCACAGGCGCTTGGTGCTGACGTGGCGGGGGCTGACCCGGCTGATGCAGGAGAGATTCTTGTGGAGCGTGTGATTGGCCTGATGCGTGCTACCGGGATGCCCAATGGACTTTCAGCTATTGGCTACGGTATCGATGACATAGATGCGCTGGTCAAGGGCACGCTGCCGCAGCACCGCGTGACGAAGATATCTCCGCGGCCAGTCGATGCTGAATCGCTGGCGTACCTGTTCAGGGAGTCAATGACGCTCTGGTAGTGGGGACGGGCATGGTTACGGTCAGAGAACCGCGGCGACGCTGTCATCCCGACCGCAGTGGAGGGATCTTACTTTCTAACTACAGGACTTCTAGTCACTCAACGCGGGCTGCGCTGGTGTTTGCAAGTGGTCCAGGGTCCTGGCCTATGGAGTGGGCAGTTCCCGCATCGACAGTCAGATCCCTCCGCTCCGGTCGGGATGACAGGCTGGATGTCCACCCTAAAACGTCGAAAAAGCCACGTTTTCGCGGGTTAAGAATCACCTGGAAAACATGCTTTTTGACACTATCCCAACCATGCCGGGAACTGCCAGACCTGAACTGGTAGCGCACGGCCTCCAAGTTGCAGCATCGACTGTCATTCGCTGTCGGATATCACCGGCTACAGCGGTATAATCGTCTCTTAACACAAACTGGATTAGCACAATATCTAGTGGGGTGGGCTTGACATCCGCACCACTGGTAGTGGATAGTCAGGCATGTCCACCGAATGAGAGTTTTGGTGGACGGGGGTCGTGTCCGCGGCCCTTTCTGGCCCTGTAACGGAGGCGTCAGGGCGTTATGAACTGCCCTTTTTGCGGTCACGAAGATTCACGCGTTATTGATTCGCGAGAGTCGCCTGATGGTATTCGCCGACGCCGCGAGTGTGTCCGGTGCGAACTTCGGTTCACCACCTACGAACGCGTGCACTCGATGCCGTTGCTGGTCGCAAAGCGGGACGGCAGGAACGAGCCGTTCTCAAGGGACAAGCTGGAGGGGAGCCTGCGAACAGCCTGTGCCAAAAGGCCGTTGGAGGTTGGGGCCATTTCTAAGATGGTTACCGATATCGAAAACGAGCTGCACAAGCTGGCGAAGGCGGAGGTCGAAAGTCGGATCATCGGTGAGATGACTATGGAACGCCTGCGGGCGCTGGACCGGGTCGCATATATCAGGTTCGCCAGCGTGTACCGGGACTTCCAGGACGAGGACGAGTTTGCAAGGGCTATTGAGTCCTTGCAGGTGGGTGAGGAAGAGGGGGAGGATGACAGGAGCCAGCTTCCGCTGATACCGGATGATGTGCTGAGGCTGGCAGATAGGGGACGAAAGACTAGACGAACGAGGGTGAGGAAGTAGCGGTTGCGCCGGGAGGCGGAGTCGGTTTCAGGTGACAGTAATGGCGCTGCCGGAGGTTCATCCGGATATGCGTAGAGAGCGGTAAATGACGACGACAAATAACACTAACGGTCATGTTCGGATTGGTTCACAGCACAGCGGTAATAAAGAAGGGGACACCGTGGCAGCAGCAAAAAAAGCGTCTTTCTACAACGCAACACCAGATTTCAAGCCAGCGGTGATTTCGGATAACGCGAAGGTTGTCCTTGAGAATCGTTATCTCGTCAAGGACAAGGACGGAAAGCTGGCAGAGACGCCAGACGGCATGTTCCGTCGTGTCGCGAAGAATCTCGCCGCGCCTGACGCGAAGTACGGTTCCAGCAAGGCTGACATCGCCCAACTAGAAGAAGAGTTCTATCAGGCGATGGCCGCGCTTGAGTATGTTCCAAACTCGCCGACGCTGATGAACGCCGGTACGGGGCAGGGCACACTTTCCGCATGTTTCGTGCTGCCACTGGAAGACACGATGGAAGGCATCATGAAGGCCGCGCATGACGCTGCGATGGTGCAGAAATTCGGCGGTGGTACGGGATTCTCTCTGTCAGCAATTCGGCCTTCCGGTTCGACCATTTCCACTACCCACGGCACTGCCTGTGGCCCGATCAACGTGCTGCGTCACCTGTCTTCGGTTTCCAGCCTGGTAACGCAGGGTGGCAAGCGTGACGGTGCAAACATGGCTGTCATGGACGTTCACCACCCGAACATCCTTGAGTTCATTGACGCCAAGCAGACCGAAGGCGAGATCCACAACTTCAACATCTCGGTTGGTGCATCTGACGAGTTCATGCAGGCGGTCAAGGACGGTACGAACTACAACCTGTACTTTCGTGAGACACCTTCGGACCCGAAGTCGCCGCTCAAGAAGGTTGGCGAACTGGACGCTCGCGAAGTGTTCGACAAGATCGTTCGTGGCGCATGGCGCAACGGTGAGCCGGGGATGATCTTCCTCGACCACGTCAACCGGAACAGCCCAGTGCGGCATCTCGGTCGTATCACCGCCACCAACCCGTGCGGTGAACAGCCACTGCTGCCGAACGAGTCCTGCAACCTCGGCTCCATCGACGTTGGCAAGTTCGTTGTGGAAGGCGCTGGTGGCGAACCAGATCTTGACTGGGACCGCCTGGGCCGCATGGTTCGCCTTGCGATTCACTTCCTCGAGAACACCATCGACGCCAACAAGTACGCCATCCCGGAGATTGAGGCGATGAACCTCCAGACCCGGAAGGTTGGGCTGGGTGTCATGGGCTTTGCGGACATGCTGGTTCAGATGGGTATTCCATACGACTCCGACGAAGGGGTCGAGATGGGTCGTAAACTGATGCGCTTCATCATGGAGCAGTCTGACGACGAGTCAGCCGCGCTGGCAGAGGTGCGCGGTGCTTACCCAGCGTTCATTGGCAGCGAGGAAGAGAAGCGTGGCGACAGGCCAATGCGAAATGCATGCCGCCTTACCGTTGCGCCTACCGGCACGATCTCGATGATCGCTGGTGCTTCCTCTGGTATAGAGCCTTTGTTCTCGCTGGCATTCCGCAAGCACAACATTCTTGGCGGTCAGACGCTTTACTACGTCGACAAGAACCTTGAGCACATTGCTAAAGACGGTGGGTTTTACTCGGAAGACCTCATGGCGTACCTGTCGGACGGCGGTTCGTTGCAGGCACGCTCGGAAGTCCCGGCTGCAGTGAAGCGGCTGTTCCATGTGTCATCCGACATCAACCCGACGTACCACGTGAAGATGCAGGCGGCGTTCCAGGAGAGCACGGACGCGGCCATCTCCAAGACCATCAACTTCGCCAACGAGGCGACGGTCGACGACGTCAAGGATGCATACATGCTGGCGTGGGAGACTGCCTGCAAGGGCATCACCGTCTATCGTTCTGGCAGCCGTGAAGTTGAGGTTTTGACGTCCGGGCACGACTCCAAGAAGGACAAGAAGCCGGAGGACCTGAAGAAGGGTGCGAAGGTAGCTGAGGTCGAGGAGCCGGTGCAGGAGGAGTTGGAGCTGGAGAAGGAAGAAAGCCTGGAGCCTG
>JAURLM010000059.1 GCA_030831265.1 Chloroflexota bacterium | reverse complement strand
TGGAGAAGAGGACAACCCCGCATCGCAACTGCCAGAATGGGTCACGAGTCACGGATACACCACGGCGATAGTGATGCCACTTGCCAGCCGCCAACACCTGTTTGGCGCTGTCTATGCGGTGAGGCGTGACACGCACAGGCCATCGAAGCGCGAGATCAACCTTGCCGAACTGGCGGTGGAGCATTTTGCGAGATCGATGCCGCTCCCGGGGTCAACGATGGTCGGTATGCTGGACGAGGACGTGGTTGACGCTGCCATCAGTTCAGAACAGGTCGTGCGTGACCTTCAGCCACTGGTGTTCGATGGTCTGCACCTCGATCCCGTCAGGGAACAAGCGCGTATCGACGGCATGGACATTTCCCTGTCACGCACCGAGTTCTTGATGTTGTACACGCTTGGCATGAGCCCGGATCAGATCGTCCCGCACCATGTCCTGCTGCAGACCTGCTGGCCGGATGATTTCCCGGCACTCAGCGCAGTCGATGCCACGGTGTACCGGCTAAGGAAAAAGCTTTCTCTGGCAGAGACAAACACCGGTCGGAAAATCGTCAAGACAGTACGCGGCAAGGGTTACATGCTTGCGGCAACCAGTTCCAGCGTTGCATCAGCAAATCGCAACTAGCCGTCAGGCCAGCCCGAACGCATCGGCAAGCAGTTCATACGAGTGAGAGCGCGACTCATACGTTGGCGTGATTGTCAGCACTATCAGTTCATCGGTCTGATACGCCGCAGCAAGCCGTTCCAGCTTGTCCTTGACCGTCGCAGCATCACCTTCGATGGCCCGCTGGCGGTTCAGGCTGATGAGCTCTTGCTCCGCATCATTCAACTCAAGCTGATCCAGTTCATCAAGCGTCGGCACACCGGCCAGCGGCGCACCTTGATCACGGCGCAAACGCATCATGTGTCGCGCCATTCCGAAGCGCCTCGCTTCTTCGGTGTTGTCAGCGCATACAGCCGCAACACCAACAGTCACGAGTGGTTCTGAAAAATATTCCGAAGGCTGGAAGTTGTCCCGATACCATTCCACCAGTTCCGGCCCTGCCCCGAACTCAGGCTGAGCGGCAGGGCTACCGAGGTGCTGGGAGTGGCTGTGCGCCGACTCCGCAATGAAGTGTGCAAAAGACAGTGGTAGGCCGAGTGCGGCTGCATAAGAGACGCTTCCATAAGAAGATGACAGGAGCCACGGCACGGCGGTTCCGGGTCCAACCGGCGTTGCCTGGATTCCGCTAAAGCGATGATTGGCTGGCATAGCGTTGTTGTGGAAGCGCAGAACATCCGATACCTGGTCCGGGTAGGACTCGATGGGGAACGACACGGGCCCGGTCTGCAACGCGGCCGCTGTTATACGGTCACTACCGGGTGCGCGGCCGAGTCCCATGTCGATACGGTCAGGGAACAGCGTGGCGAGCATGCGAAACGTTTCGGCAACCTTGAGCGGTGCGTAGTGCGAGAGCATCACGCCTCCAGAACCGACCCTGATGCGGTTGGTGTTCCCTGCAACGACTGGGATAAGGATTTCAGGGCTGGCGTCAGCAAGCGTTGTGCTGCTGTGATGCTCGGCAAGCCAGTAGCGCGTGTAGCCAAGACCATCAGCCAGCTTTGCGAGGTCGATGGTCGCCTGCAATGCTTCGGCGCTGGTCTTGCCGGAAAGTACCGGAGACTGGTCAAGTACGGACAGCTTCATGTGGGATACCTTTTAGATAGAGCATCGGCATGTTACATGCGAATACAGTCGCACCAATCCGGTTGCGCATGAGATGGTGAACGGAGACTTAGATGAGCGAAAACGCGTTACGGCAACCTGCCGTCCTGTGTGACCGTGTGCTCCCAGCTATCTCGCGTCGTCCCGTTGCGGTCCCACTCGACCTGCCCGCCTTTGATCGTGATCTCAGGCTCCAACCTCGGCCCTCCCCGCCTGACGCGGTTTCCAGATGAACCGTTATCCGTGAAGCCAACTTCAGATTCAGTCGGACGCAGAACGGCGACATCCGCGACACCGGCGATGCTCAACGTTCCCAACTCCGGGTGACCGATCTTCTGCGCTGGCCGCCATGTGGACATCTCGATCACGTCTGCGAGAGGCACTCCGCAGACCAGCAGTTTGCTCATCGTCTCAGGCATGGTTGCCTGGTTCGTCAGGTAACTGTGCCGGTGCAGGTCCGTACTAATCGTGTCCGGCGGAAAGCCCTGGTCGATTGCTGCCTGTGCAATGCGCCACGAAAAGCTGCCCGCCCCGTGGCCAACATCGAACAGCACGCCTCGGTCACGCGCCTTGAAGAAATATGGTCGAACTTTGTCTGCGGGATCGGTCATCGGCTTACTTACGGCGTAACAGTGCGTGACGATATCCCCTGCCCGCAGATGCTTCAGAACCATTTCATCCATTGGCCGTGACGCATATGGTGTCTGGTCTACCATCACGAATGTCCCGGTCTCTTTCGCAGCCTCTACACCTCGGTCCAGCGGCTCCCAGCCCGGACCGGCATAGTGCGCAACCTTCACACCGACTATCAGGTCAGGACGCTGGGCTATTTTCTTCGCGCTGAGTTCGGCGCTCATGCCTTCGAGGTCTTGTTCAGGTTCGCCAACCATCCCCTCGCCAGCAATGTTCAGCAATGCAAAGACTCGCGTTGTTGCTCGACTG
>JAURLM010000058.1 GCA_030831265.1 Chloroflexota bacterium | reverse complement strand
CCCCGGTATGCGAATCCACAGCATGGCCCACGTCGATCCCTCCCTGTGGTACCTGATGGGCGTGGTACTGTCTGCCGGGGCGGCCCTGGCATGGTGGCGAAACTCCGTCGCAGCCGGTGCTGACACTCCCGGATTCGATGAACTTGTAAATGAGGCGGCAAAAACAAACCCCGGTTCGGACGGACTCACGTTCCTGCCATACCTCACCGGTGAACGGACACCGCATGCTGATGCCAACGCCCGCGGCGTGTTCGCCGGACTGCATGCCGGGCATGGCCGCGCCCAGATGACGCGCGCTGTAATGGAGGGCATTTCGTTCGCCCTGCGAGATTCGCTTGAGCTTATGAAACCGCTTGGCGTTTCTACAGGCCACGCTGTAGCGGTCGGTGGTGGAGCCCGCAGCGGCGTGTGGCTACAGATGCTCGCCGATATCCTCGGTGTGCCCCTTCGCACAGTTGGCCCAGCCGAGGGAGCGCCACTGGGCGCAGCGATGCTTTCTGCGGTAGCAACCGGAACATTTCATTCACTGGCAGAAGCCGGTAACGCATGGTTGAAGACAACTGGCGAGGCCATACCTAACGCAGAAACCGCCGACGCCTATTCCGCCGCATACACACGCTATGGTTCTCTTTACGCTCACTTGAAAAACTGGTTCAAGAGTTGAATATCGCTAATTGAACTCACGTGAAGCCTGTCACTAACTTGCCCGCAGGATTGGCGAGTCCTAATATGCCGTTCACCTAATAGCGCTGGCACTCCCAACCTGCCATGCCAACTGCCGGAGGAACCTGTGACTACCAGCACCCGCACCGATGTCTCCCTCGTCGCCCATCTCATGCGCCGTGCCGCTTTCGGAGCACCCGCGTGGAAGCTCGAACGACTCGCCGAGCAATCTTACGAAGACATTATCGATTCACTCGTCAGCATCGACATGTACGAACGTCCTGCGGAAGACCTGCTTGAACGCTTCAACCTGGAAAACGCTGATGAGGAGCGGTACACGTGGACGGCGAAACGCTGGTACTACCGCATGATCAACAGCCCGCGGCTGCTGGAGGACAAGGTAGCGCTCATGTGGCACAACCGGTTTGCCACCGCCGCGTCAAAAGTCAGCAACGCCCGCGCCATGGCCGTGCACATTGAGATGCTCCGTGATAACGGCATGGGCAACTTCAAGGTGCTCCTGCAAAAACTCTCGCGAGACCCGGCAATGATCTGGTGGCTTGACCAACAGACCAATCACAACGGCGAGGTGAATGAGAATTACGGTCGTGAGCTGCTGGAACTGTTCAGCATGGGACGCGGCAACTACAACGAGGTCGATGTCCGCTCCGCCGCGGAAGCGTTCAGTGGCTGGACAATCGACCAGACGATTCCTCGTTACCCGAATGGCTGGTACGACACAAACTTTGTCTTCCGTGAAGATGACCATGACCACAGCGAAAAGCATTTCCTCGGAGATGACGGTGACTTCAACGGTGATGACATCATCGACCGCATCGTTGTCCAGCCTGCTGCGGCCCGCTTCGTCGCCACCACCCTGTACCGGTTCTTCATTGCTGACGAGCCAGATGGCGAGGCGATAGAAGCCCTCTCGGACGTCTACTTCCGGTCGAACTACGAGATCGGCGAGATGATCCGCTCCCTGCTCCTGTCCGAATACTTCAAGGAGTCCCGCTTCAAGCGTGTCCGCTGGCCCGTCGAGCACGTGGTGTACCTGATGAAGCTGACCGGACAGCACACTGATCCATACGAACGCGGCCTGCTCACACTGACCGAGAAATCGGCCGGTATGGGACAGGAGCTGCTGAATCCACCAACCGTAGAAGGCTGGCACATCGGCCGGGAGTGGATCGACTCGGCATTCCTGATAGAGCGCGTCAACTTCGCGACGGAGCGGCTGGCAGACCTCGATACTCCCGGGGTTCGCAAGATAGTCGACAGGCTCAAGGCCCATGGGAAAACTCTCTCAGCAGAAGCATTGCTCGACGCTGCGCTCTATGAGCTCGGCTGCATCGAGGTGCGTGACAGCGTGCGCGCAACCATCCTGGAAGAGCTTGGAGAAAGCACGGTCTACGACAGTTCTTCACCTGAGTTCGACCACGACGCAACTCGGATGTTCCAGTTCATCGCGGCATCACCAGACTTCCAGCTCGCCTGAGACATCACGGCTATCACTACAGGGACAGACAACACATGACCACAACAAAGAAAAAAGACCCAGTATTCGTAGTTGTCCAGCTTTCCGGCGGCAACGACTTCATGAACACGGTGGTCCCATACGGGAACCCGCTCTACTACGACTTCCGCAAGACGGTTGACGTGGCTGAAGACCGCGTTCTGCACATCGATAACAAGCTCGGGTTCCACCCGTCGTTGCCGCATCTGAAACAGATGTACGACGCAGGCAATGTGGCCATCATCCAGGGCATTGGATACCCGGTGCCGGACCGCTCCCATTTCCGGTCGATGGACATCTGGCACACAGCACAACCGGAATCTGTCATCTCGGAAGGCTGGCTCGGTCGCACAATCCGAGAGCTTGACCCACATAAGCAGAACGTATGCACAGGAGTCAGCTTCGGGCAGGGCCTGCCCCGCGCCATGTACCTGGCAGGAACCCCTGCAATCTCGGTGGCGCAGCTTGAAGGCTACGGACTACTCACATCACTCGCCGGCAAAGAACAGAGGCGTGCGCTTAACTTGTTCCACCGTATGTACACGCCGGAGGAGATCGACGAGGCGAGCATGGTGCTAGAGCACATCTCCAACACCGGTATAGACGCTATGGCCGGTGCAGACATGCTCAAGAAAGGCACGGCAGACTACACGTCGAGCGTCGAGTACGCCAACGACCCGTTCTCGCAAAGCCTGAAGGGCATTGCACAGGTTCACACCGGAAACATCGGCACCCGTATCTTCTACGCCCAGCTCGGCGGCTTCGATACGCATGGAGCTCAAATCGCAACTCAGAACAACCTGCTTGCGAACCTGTCACGCGGCCTCAAAGACTTCTTCGCTGATCTCCGAGAACACGACGCTGCTGAAGAGGTGGTCGTGATGGTGTTCTCAGAGTTCGGCAGGCGCATCCGAGACAACGGGAACGGCACGGATCATGGCTCAGGTGGTGGCGCATTCCTCATCGGGGATCGCGTCAAAGGCGGGCTGTATGCGGAATACCCGTCGCTCGACCCGAAGGACCACCTGAGCGGCGACATGCACTTCAACAACGACTTCCGCTGTCTCTACTCGACGGTCCTTGAAGACTGGCTCGGTATCGCTCCCAAACCTATCGTCAACGGTAGGTTCGAATCGTTTGACGGAATGATCGCGAGCCTGAACTAACCACCATGACAACAGCACAAAAAAACGATCAAAAAGCAGAGACGAAACTCACAGGTGAATACCCGACGCTGCTGCGTATGGGTCACCGCTTTGAGACATCTTTCGGCCAACGTCTCATCATCGACGGTCTGTACGGCGCAATGGATATGGCGTTCGCCGGGGACGGTTGGATATACGTGCTCAACAAGTACGAGACGCAGTCTGTCTACCCGCGCGTACGCTTCGCCGTCTGCAATATCGACGATGAGTTCCCGCGTAACATCGAGCCGCTCATCGACGGCAAGCCCCAGGTGCACGGCGAAGAGGTTTATCCATCGCCAATGATGTGTGACTCCAACGGCAAGGGCAATCTGTACTTCACGGATGAGCACGCCAACAAGGTGGTTGCACTCGATACGAAAGGCAACGTGCTGAATTCATGGGGCGAGTCGGGCGACGACCCGGGACAGTTGAACGCACCCTCGGGCATCACGTTTGCACCAGACGGCACGCTCTGGGTCGTGAGCACCCGTTCAAGCCTCGTGCAGAACTTCACCACAGATGGCAAGTATCTCGGTGGCTTTGGCGAGACGGGAAACGGCCCCGGGCAGATGGATCACCCGTGGGGCGTCGCCGTCGACCCGGTGAACGGCTCTCTACTGGTCGCAGACTGGCGCAACAACCGCATCCAGCGTTTCTCCGCTGCCGGAGAACATTTGCAGACCATTAACCACGCTGGCAAGAACCACGGCACGCTCAACCGGCCAAGCGATGTTGCAGTTGACGCACACGGTGACATCTACATTTGTGACCGCGGCAACGACCGTGTGTTGCAGTTCAACCCGCGTGGCGTGTTCATCGAGTCGTTTATTGGCGACGCCACCATGACCGAACGCGGTGCTGACAAGCTGATGGCGAACCAGGACATGCTGCGCTGGCGTGACCACATCGAGGACCTCGACCGTGAAAAGCGGTTCTGGAAACCGACCGCAGTCAAGCTGGACGACCAGTTCCGCATCTACGTGGTGGATCAGGCACGTTACAGAGTGCAGGTATACCGCAAGACGTTCCGGGTGCTGAAACCAGGGGAAGTGGAGCCGGCCGAAACCTACCGAGACCCGAAGATCAATTAGCCCTCAAAACAACTCCAGCGACGAGCGGCAGCAGCCAATCTCCCTGACCGAAACCGCCCTAAACCAGGACCCTTCGAAAGGCCGAAAAAATGCTCGAACGATTCCTTGTGCCGGAAGCTGACCGCGTCTACATCCAGCACGACAAGATGCACGCTGCCACAAAGGCAATCTTCACCAAGATGGGGCTGTCAGACTCCGACGCCACGCTTTCTGCCGATGTGCTGATGACCAGTGACCTGCGTGGCTGCGAGTCACACGGCGTGTCCAACATGCTCGTCAACTACGTCGAGCGCTACTCACAGGGCAACATGAACCCGCGTCCGAACATCCGGGTGACACGTGAGACAGACACCACGGCCAATGTCGACGGTGACCGCGGTCTTGGCCTGCATGTACTGCCAAAAGCGATGGAGATGGCCATCGAAAAAGCAAAGAAGCACGGAACAGGCACGGTTGTCGTCCACAACTCTCGCCACATCGGGATGCTCGCCTACCACGCCATGATGCCGCTCAAGCACGACATGATCGGTTGGTGCATGACCTCCGGAAACCCGCTCAACGCGGTTCCGACATTCGGAGCAGAAGCCCGCTTTGCCACGAACCCTTGGGCATGGGCGGTCCCTGCTGACAAAGAGGCCCCGTTCGTTTTCGACGTGGCCACTACGCAGGTCGCAGGAAACAAGCTGCGTCTCGCAGACCGCGTCGGTGCGCCAATGGAGCCGGGCTGGATAACCCGGCCTGACGGCTCGCCCGTCATGGAAGAGACTCCACTTCCACCTCGCGGCCAGTACATGATGCTGCCGTTCGGTGGAACCCGCGAGCAGGGATCGCACAAGGGTTACGGTTTTGCAGCTGTGGCCGAAATTATGTCCAGCGTCCTGTCAGGTGCGGGCGCTGGTTTCCTGATGCCGCCATCACCGCCAGAACTGCTCAACCACTTCGTACAGGCCATATCCATCGACGCGTTCATGGACGTGGCGAAATTCAAGAAGGATATGGACGACTTCCTGCGTGGCCTGCGAGAGACGAAACCGGCACCGGGGCATGACCGCGTTGTCTACGCTGGCTTACCGGAGGCCGAGGAAGTTGAGATCCGTCAGCGTGACGGCATCCCGTACCACCGCAAGGTCGTCGAATGGTTTGAGTCTATCCGTGGCGAACTGGATCTGGATTTTGAACTGAGGTAGGCGCAAGCAGCCATGCCGAACAGCGGTTACGACATCATCCAACGGCTTGGCGTCACGCCGATCATCAACGCGGGTGGCCCCAACACGAAGCACTCCGGAAGCCGGCCCCGGCAGGAGGCGATGGACGCCATGCAGGCGATGTCCGAGGTGTTCGTCAACATTGACGAGCTTCTCCTCGCCGCAGGCAAGGAGATCGCAACGCTGGTCGGTGCCGAAGCTGCCACGATAACGAGCGGCGCATCGGGTGGATTAGTCGTGCAGGCTGCTGCGGCGGTCAGCAAGGGGAACCGGGACGTCATCGCCCGGCTTCCAGACACCATGGGCATCCCGAACGAGCTGGTTATCCAGAAGGCGCACCGCTTCGTCTACGACCACCTGTACCTCGTGCCAGGCACACGGTTTGTAGAAGCAGGTGACGAGTCTGGCTGCACAGCAGAACAGCTTGAAGATGCAATCTCTGACCGTACTGCCGGGGTTATTCACCTTGAATCCCCGTTCAAGAACCATGGCACGGTTCAGGTTGAAAAAGCGGCAGAAATCGCTCACGGACACGGGTTGCCGTTCCTGGTCGATGCCGCATCAATGCTCCCTCCGCGTGACAACCTGCGGAAGTTCACAGCAGCCGGGGCAGACCTCGTGTCATTCTCCGGCGGGAAAGCGGTGCGCGGACCACAGAGCACAGGAATGTTGCTCGGAAAACCGGAATGGATTGAGTACGCAAGGATGGTCAATGCTCCAAATGCGACCATCGCCCGCGCCCAAAAGGTGTCGAAAGAGGAGATAGCAGGATTGCTCGCAGCCCTGCGTTCGTTTGTCGACGAAGATGAACAGGCAGAGACGCAGCGCTACCGGCGTGAGATGGAATCAGTTGTAGACCAGCTTGGAGAAATCCCCGGCACGGCAATCTCCATTGAACACAACTACGACCACTACATCCCGCATACAGTCATCCGGTTCACGGACTCCTGGCGCGGCCCGGACGGCCCCGGCATGGCGGCACGGCTCATGGAGAAGCCACCCCGCGTTTACGTTGTCTCAGGCTACATAGGGCCACGGGAAATCTGGATTGATCCGTTGAACATACAACCCGGTGAACTTCCAACAGTAGTCGCCCGCGTCCACGAAGAGTTATTGAGAGCATCGTCTGGCAATTAGCCCGTATCCTGACCAAACCATGCCATCCAGCCCATCTCGCGGTTAACATTGGGCGTACCGTTCGCCACTCCAGTCAACCATCAGACCCAAACAGGAACTGACATGCCGAAAATCGCCGGTAAGCACGCCCTCCTAAAGATGTTCCAGGCCGAAGGCATACGCCACATGTTCGGCAATCCCGGCACGTCCGAGGCTCCGATGATGGACGTGATGCCGGAATACCCGGACCTTCGCTACTACCTGGCACTGCAGGAAGGCGTCGCGGTCGGCATGGCGGAAGGCTACGCACGGGCATCAGGCGAGGTTCCACTGGTCAGCCTGCACATAGACAACGGCATGGCGAACGGCCTGAGCCTGATGATCGACATGAAGTATTCCGGCACGCCGATGGTCCTGACCGCCGGCAACAAGGACATCCGCAAGATGGCGGCTGGCCGGAGCGACCTCGCAGAAATGGCGCGCCCATTTGCGAAATGGAGCACGGAGATAACCCACCCGGAGCAAATGGCATCGGTCATCCGTCGCGCCTTCCAGGAAGCACGGACTGCACCAACCGGCCCGGTGTTCGTTTCAGTCTCAGCTAACGCCTTCGACGACGTCGCAGACATCGATATCCTGCCATCCACGGCTGTCCGTTCGCTCCCGCAGGCAGACTCGAACGCCATCGAAGAGGCATGCAAGCTGATCGCCAACGCAGAGCGTCCAATCCTGATAGTTGGTGACCGCGTGTCCGAATACGGCGGTGCGGAAGGCGCAGTGCGTCTCGCCGAACTTGGTGGCATGAAGGCGTATGGCCATCTGTCGACCGCGATGAACTTCCCGGCAACCCACCCGCTGTGGCAGGGCGGGTTGAACATGCGGACACAGGAAGCTGTCGATGCAGTACGCGCCGCCGACGTGGTTGTCGCAGCCGGATGCCCGGTATTCGAAGACTTCTTCTACCAGCCCGGCCAATTCGTCGCATCCGACTCTAAGCTCATTCATATCGATATCAACGCTGGCGAGATCGGCAAGTCGGAACCTACTGACCTCGGCATCATCGGTGCACCCGGAATCGCACTCGGTCAGCTTGCGGACCAGCTTTCAGAGGTAATGTCCGGCTCACAGATCGAGTCGGCAAAGGGCCGCGCAGCACAGGCTGCACAGCAGTCAGCAGCACGTCGATCAGCATTCCTGGAGCTTGCGGCAAAGGGCATGAAAAGCTCACCAATGACGGCGGCAGCTATGGGCAAGGTGATGGCGGACACAATGCCTGAGGACACGGTGGTGTTCAACGACGGTGTGAGTTCGTCCGGGTTCGTGTTTGATGCGCTGCAGCCTTCACGGCCTGGCTCATACTTTGGATGCCGCGGGCAGGCCATTGGCTGGGGGATGGGCGCAACACTGGGGGTCAAGCTGGCGAACATGGACAGGCCAACGGTTGGCGTTATAGGCGACGGCAGCGCCATGATGACAATCCAGGCACTCTACACATCGGTCAACCACAACGTCCCGGTGGTTTATGTCATGTGCAACAACTCTTCGTACAGAGTGCTGAAGGTCAACATGAACCACTACCACCGCCTGAACAAGATGGCGATGCCGAGTCACTACTTTGGCTTCGACTTCCCGGCGGAGATTGACTTTGTGGCGCAGGCGAAGGCTTACGGGATGCGCGGCGAACGTGTGGAGCGACCAGAGGAGTTTGCGAATGCGCTGGATGGCGCAATCAAGTCAGGCGAGCCAGCAGTCATCGACGTGATTATCGACGGCAGTCTGTAGCTCCAGCGGGCTAAGCCAGTCCCCTGAGCATCACGCCGACGGCGTATGCGAGTACCGCCGCTATACCACCGACCACCAGCGTCTCAAGCCCGGAACGAAGCCAGTGCCGCTCAACGAAGCGGCTCTTCATAGCACCGACGCCAAAAAACGTAATTGCCGTTATTACAGTGCTCCACAGGAACACGTTGCCGACTATACCCGGGAACAGTGCCTCTGCGATGAATGCAAGCAGCGGCATCGCACCGGCGGCGGCGAACGCAATGAACGTAACCCCACCTGCGCGCTTCGCAGAAGGGCCATCCAGTTGCAGTCCGTGCTCTTCCTGAAGCATGGTGTTCACCCATAACTCGCGGTCTGCCGTAATCACCTCCACGATGCGATCCAGCACGTCACCATCGAAACCTTTCTGTCGAAAGATTTCTCGGACTTCAGCTATCTCTCCATCTGGAATCAGGTCAATTTGACGTTGTTCTTCGGCTCGATGCTTGGCAAGATTCTCTGCTTCCGTCCTCGTGCTGAGGAAGTTGCTGACCGCCATGCTGAAGCCATCCGCCAAGAGGTTAGCCACGCCGAGAATCAGAACGATACTGGAGGCAAGTTCGGCACCAACAACACCACTGACGATAGCGAACGTAGTGACAGCGCCATCAATAGCGCCCAGCACTGCATCGCCGGTGTACGAATGAACCGTGGCCGTGCTGATGCGACGCTTAATGGCCTCTGGCTCATGTTCGCGTGCCAGGGCGGCTGTTCGTTCTTGTTGTGAGTTGGATGACAGGGCAAATACCTGCTTTGTGTTTATTAGACTCCGTCCAACCTGCGCTGTCAGAAGTTTAGGGTTCACCAGTGCACCAAGCACACCTTCGGCGTGAGCTACCGGTGAACCTGGATGTGTCCAGCCACTTGAGGTAAGGACTGATCGCCAAACAATTCACACATTGAACGTTTACACGACTGCAATACGGGGTTGTTGAGCGATATGATCGAAAAAGAAACTTTACGGAGGCACGCCCCCTTTTGGCATCAAACGGCAAACAACTGGCAGTGTATGCGCGCTTCCTGAGCTCAGCGCGACGGTCAGCAGCGATCTACAGCTCACTCTCCCGCCTGGAATCAGACAACGACCGTGCAAAGTTGTTCATGCAGTTGCGTGACAACGAACTCGAACACGCAGCCCAATGGGCGGGCCTCATCGGTCGTGTAGCGTCAGATGTCCGCCCTGCCCGCCTGGGGCTGGCATCCGTCATGTTGTGGCTTGCGGCAAAAATAGCCGGAACCCCGTTCATAGCAAAATTCCTGATACGCGGTCACGAAAGAAACCTGCACGAGATTTCCCGGCTGCCCGATCCGCAACTGATGGCTGAAGCGGCGAGAGAACAGGAGCTTTCACTCCGACGCCTCGCATATCCAGGCGATGCTTCGCCTGAAGATCATCACGAAGGTGGTTTCCTTGCAGGAGAAGGCGGCACGCTTCGAGCCGCCGTACTGGGCATAAATGACGGGCTAGTCTCTAATTTCAGCCTCGTGATGGGTGTCGCCGGTGGTACTGGTGACGCAAAGTTCGTTGTCATTGCGGGAATAGCAGGACTGCTCGCCGGTGCATTCTCAATGGCCGCTGGCGAATACATCTCAATGCAGTCACAGAAAGATGTCTACGAGAACATCGTGCGTTTGGAAAAAGCCGAGTTGACGCTGTGGCCAGAGCGAGAACAGGCAGAGTTGACCGGTTTCTATGAAGCGAAGGGACTGTCCAACGCAGAGGCTCAGATGGTCGCCCGCCATCTTTCCGCAACGCCAGAGCTAGCCCTCGACACGCATCTGCGAGAAGAGTTCGGTCTTGATCAGGACGACCTCGGCTCACCGTGGGGCGCAGCATTCGCATCAATGATCGCATTTGCAGTTGGTGCAATCGTCCCGGTATTCCCGTTCCTG
>JAURLM010000057.1 GCA_030831265.1 Chloroflexota bacterium | reverse complement strand
TGCCGACCTGGCTCTGGGTGCTCACACGCTTTCGATCGCTGCCGGCCATGCGCAGGATGCCGCGGTCAACAAGAACATCTCAGCGATCAGCCTGGCTATGACGATTGCTGACCGCAAGACGTTCGACATCGGGATCTACGCAGGCTGGAACGCTATTTCGTTCCCGTCTGACCCGATCGACCCGGACATCAACTCCGTATTCGACAACGCTGGCCACGACGCAGTGCTGGGCTTCGACCCATCAGTGCCTGGTGGTTGGGTAGTGTCGGTACGTGACACAGTGTCTGGCTTGCTTGAGCCGGCTACCGAGAACGGTCTGACGTCGGTTCGTTCGACACAGGCTTACTGGGTACACTCACTGAACTTTGAATCAGTGAAGGCTCTGCTGACTGGTGAAGTTCTGCCTAGCGCTGGCTCGCCGCCTGCTATCGTGATGATTGACACCGTTGCTGGCTTCAACGCCATCCCGGTTGTCGACACGAGCCGCAAGCTGACGACTGGTGCTGCAGGTGTGAGCCTGACCCGTCAGGTGCCCACTGGTACGGCTGCGGTTACCGTCTCAAGCTACCTCGGTGCAGTGGTCGAAGGCCGTGTCTACGTGTACGACCCCCAAATCCTGAGCTTCATTCAGGTAAGTGGCTCGGACGTGGTTAAGACCGGTACCGTCCTCTTCGTTGAGGTCACCGGCACGCCGACTCCTGTCTTCCCGTAAGGGAGTAAGAGTCAGGCTGTAAAGCTGACAATGAAGCGCCCCCTTCTGGAAACAGGAGGGGGCGCTTCGCGTTACGGATATTCGATGAACTTTTCCAGATATATATGTTCTAATAGAAGTACCCACTACACGGTGATCATCGTTTAACGGCCGGTATTGCACCTGCGTCATTGGATCAGTGCTTTAGGTCGCCCACCCATTCGGGGAGATGTCTAGCATTGACAGGGCTCGTCGTTAGATTCGTGGCTGGTGAACCGCTCGATCCGAGTATTTTTGGATACATTCGTTACTTACTGGTAATTCGCAAGACATGAAAATTCCCGGCATGAAAATACGCGCTTTGTTCGTAGTCTTAGTAGCGGCGGTAGTCGCGTTTGCCGGTACAGGAATTGTTTTCCTGCAGGATCGTGCTGAAGCGCAGAGTGCTCTGCCACAACTTAGATCCGTAATTTTCCAGGGCAACGTGACGATTGCTGGAGAGCCTGCGCCGAATGGGTATCGGGTTACCGCGAAAATCCGCGGGACTGATGGGGAGATTGTCTATACATCGCCTCCATCGACCATTGGCCGTTCGTCTGACAGCAGGTACACGGCTCTTGTTGTAGGTCCGGCTCCCCAGGGTGAGGGGCGCATTATTGAATTCTGGCTTGATGACCAGGTTATTTCTACGGACTTCTCTGTATTCGCTCCAGTCGTGAGTGGTAGTGTGTGTCTTGGTTGTGCATGGACATTGCCGCTGCTCAGAACACTTGATCTCGATTTCCCATTTGCGCCCGTCGCAACGCCTACTCCATCGCCCACGGCAACCCCGACGATTGTGATTGCACAGCCTTCGCTCTATGCGGGGCAGGTGCTGGCTGGTTCGTCTATCCCGCCGAACGGCACGCCTCTGTATGCGAAGATTGGTGACTACACGTCTCCGTTCACGACTATCCAGGATGGGCGTTACAAATTGGTGGTGAACCCGGTTCTTGAGGATTATCTGAACGCACAGGTCGTCTTTTACATTGGGGATATCAGGGCAGGGCAGTCAGCGCCGTTTGTCGGTGGGGAGTTCCTGGAGTCATTCAACCTGATTTTCCCGAACCTTCCTCCGACCCCTACTCCTACGCCGTTGCCTCCAACCGCAACTCCGACTCCGGAGCCGACGAGGACACCAACTCCTACGCCGTCACCGACACCAACGGCCACGCCTACGGCGACACCGACGTTGATTCCGTCAGCTACCCCAACTGCTACGGCAACACCGGCACCTGCTGGCGGCTTCTGTAGCGCGAATGCTGGTGGCCCTGCGTCTATGGGACTGCTGGGGCTGATACTGCTCCCGATAGGCCTGGTCATAGCACGGCGGCTGCGTAAGGCTGCTGTTTAGGCTAAGCGGACTACGCTGAGAGTTTGTGGCGAACGTTTGGTGTATAGATGCGCTGTTACCTTCAAGCGCGTATATACACATGCCGTATAGCAGGTGAACAGGCTTCGCCGCTTGCGCTAAGAATCCTTGTGCTGTGCCCGGGATTGGCAACTAGCTCTGTGGAACGAGCAATACCGTTGTGCGCGTCTCCGGTAACGAACTTTTCGTATATGAAATTCGTGTCTGGGGCTCAAGGTTCTTGACGCCAAGCTCAGAGAGTAGTTCGCTTAGCAATTTGCCTGGCTTGCCAGCACCACTGTCGTAGCCCGATGGCACAACTACGTCTGGCTCAAAGTTGCGCATTGTTGCAGCCAACTCATCGCCAGAAAGCGGAGACTGCTCAGGATCGAGGAGCAGCACGTTGACCTTACCCACCTGTTGCATTGCAACGGTGTCTGGAGTGTGCCCTAGAGCTCCGGTTGAACACACGAGAATTCCATCAGCGTCGATCACGTAAGCCGTATTTAGCTCATGTGAAACACTCGGATCATCCGCCGGAGTGGCGACTGCTCGAATGCTCACTCCGCCAATTTCATACTCGCCGGGTCCCTGGACCAGTTTGCTTACACCATCCGGGGTGACGCGTCGCTTGGATGTTAGTTTGCTGAACGCCACAATAGTGTTCGGGTCTGTGAAAGGGCCTTTTAGCATGTCTGCAGATGGGTCAATCAACACAGTTCCCACCGTGGTCTTGATTTCAAACCCAGAGCGGCCCAGTGAGCGGATCTCCATAATGTTTATACCCGTATTAGTTCGTCGAGCAGGGAAGCAGGCAACGTCAGCGACGGCCTGAAATGAGATAAGCGTATCCAGTCAATCTAGCAACGCCCCTGAATACGGTCAATCCGTTGACACTCTGGAAACGCTCATGCTAATTTCCAGCAGTCGAACTAATTGTATGGCGTACGCCACCTGTTTGGCAGAGTCCCCGGTAAACGATGCTAACCGAACGAAAAAGCCAGATACTGAAGATCATTGCGAATGACTACATCTCCACGGCTCAGCCTGTGGCATCCAGTGTGGTTGCTCGTGCCCATGGCCTCGGTGTCAGCTCCGCAACTGTGCGGAACGAGATGGTCGCCCTCGAAGAAGAGGGATATATTCACCGGCCTCACATCTCGTCCGGTGGTGTGCCTTCTGACAAAGGTTATCGTCAACTTGTCCAGTGGTTAGATGATTCGTTGCAGGTTGGTGCTGATGATGCCCATCGGGTAACCGATGAATTGAGTGAATCCTCTGAAGACGTGGATGAATGGGCAAACACGGCTGCAGGAATACTTGCCGCACTGTTGGACACGGTGGCCTTCGCTACTCCGTTGCGCTCACACACTTCTTCCATCAAAGGTATTGAGCTTCTCGAACTGCAAGAAATGCTCGTCATGATGGTCGTCGTCATGCAAGAAGCAGTTGTTTACAGGCAACTCATCAGGACCACACACAGCATTACATCATCTGATCTTGAACACACTCGTAACCGGGTAAACAGCCTTGTTGCCGGTAAATCTCTCCTGTCACTACGCAGCAGCACCCCGGAACCTGACGCAGAGTTTGACCGGCGCGTTGTGCAATCAGCTGTAGATGTGGCTCGCAGACACGAAACTCAACGCCTGAAATCTCGCAAGCTGCAAGGTCTTTCACGTCTGTTCAGGCAACCAGAATTCGCTGAAGACGGTGAACGAGCCCAGATGGCAGTCACCGCCATTGAGAGCGATGATGTATTTGAAGGATTGGCTTCAGCTGTTCCTACGGGACACCACACAGTTACGTTCATCGGTTCAGAGAATGAGCACGACTCTCTAAAGCAGTTCAGCGTCGTGGTCTGTGACTATGGTGTGGACGGAGAGGCAAGCGGAGTTGTTGGCATACTTGCCCCTACACGGCTTGCTTACGGGCGTGCGATACCGCTTGTCTCGTATGCCGGGACATCTCTCAGCGGTATCGTGAACCGGGTATACGGCTAGGCAACGCTGCCTGCGGCCAGATCGTGTGAACTTTGGTATCTGGCTACTGTGCAGACCCGGATTCGTGAGTTGCCTCGTTCAAGACTATAATTGACAAGTTGCGGTGCGTACGCATCAGCATTATCACTACGTTTGAGCTTCCGCAGACCTGACGCTATGACCCAACAGCGAGACCTTTATGAGGTGCTGGGCGTTCCCCGAAATGCCTCACCTGAAGACCTGAAGAAAGCCTTCAGGCAGCAGGCACTCAAGTACCACCCTGACCGGAACAAAGAGTCTGACGCCTCTGACCGTTTCAAGGAAATTAACGCCGCATACCAGGTGTTGAGTGACCCGGAACGAAGGGCGTCATATGACCGGTACGGTCATGCCGGGATAGGGAACAACGCCGGTGGCCGCGGGTTCGAAGATTTCCAGAACTTTGGTGGATTCGGAGACATCTTCGATGCGTTCTTCGGTGGTTCCAACCGAAAAGGCCCTGCCCGCGGTAACGACCTTGAGTTCGAGGCCACGATCACGTTCTCTGAGGCGGCCTTCGGAGTCGAAAAAGAGTTTGATCTTGATCGGCAGGAAGCGTGTGACAACTGTGGCGGCAATCGCGCTGAGCCGGGGACGAAACCCGTCACCTGCGCCACCTGTGGCGGCTCTGGCGAGGTGAGACGCGTTCAGCGGATGGTGTTCGGACAGTTCCAGCAGGTGGCCCAGTGCACAACGTGTAGCGGTACCGGCCAGACTGTGGAAACACCATGCTCCAAATGCCGTGGCCGTGGAACTGAACGCAAGCGCCGTAAAATTGCGGTGAACATCCCCGCCGGAATTGATGACGGCTCAAGAATCGTCATGCGAGGGCAGGGCGAGCGCGGGGCGATGAACGGCCCCGCCGGCGACCTGTATGTATATGTCCACGTCAAGGCACACGACGTGTTTGAGCGGCACGGGAACGACGTCCTGGCCGAAGTGAACATCAACGTAGCACAGGCTGCGCTCGGCACAGTGCTTTCGGTACCGACGCTTGATGGCGAACATGAACTGAAAATCCCCGCTGGTACGCAGACCGGCAGGGTATTCCGCATACGAAACGTGGGGATCACGCACATGGGCCGCAGCAACCGCAGGGGCGACCAGCTCGTAGCGGTAAAAGTGGTCACGCCTACCGAACTGACAGACCGACAGAAGCAGTTGCTTGAAGAACTTGCAGGCACACTGGGAACATCCAACGTCGGTCACGATGATGGTGGCGGACTGTTTGATCGGATCAAGGACGCGCTAAGCTGAAGTGCTGCCGTATCAACGTGAAAATTCAGTAACGGAACATATTTGAAATGCCCTGGATAGAGCTCTGCATCGAAGTACCAGGTGAATACGCTGAGCCGGTCAGCCATCTTTTCACCAAGCACGGTGAAGGAGCAGCCGTTGTAGAGATGCGGGGTGGTTACAACCCCGACGAAGGTGAGCTTCCGCCGCTCGATGCACCGGTAATCGTCAAGACGTTTCTTCCTGACGATCCAACCACGGCTGGCCGCCGGACTATGATCGATGTTGGACTGAAGCTCATCAACTACCTTTGCCCGCTGCCGGAACTCAGCGTGCGAGTGGTTGAAGATTCCGAATGGAAAAACCAGACCTTTGAACCGATCAGGGTTGGGCGTCGGCTGGTAATTGCCCCTCCCGGAACCGAAAGCGGGCTACGATCGGGTGACCTCGCGATTCCGCTGGAGCCGGGATTGGCGTTTGGAACCGGTCACCACCCGACGACAGCGATGGTCCTTGCCGCTATGGAAGATTCCGCAATGGAAGGTTCTAGCGTTCTGGATGCCGGTTGTGGCTCTGGAATCCTCTCGATTGCTGCCATTAAGCTGGGTGCAAAGCACGTAACTGCTTTCGATATTGAAGAAGACTCTTACAAATCAACTCGACAGAACTGCGAGCGTGCAGGGGTTGCCGAGAGCGTTGACGTAATTCTCGGCACGCTGCCTCTTGCTGATGTGCCGCAAGGCGCGTTCGATTTCATCCTTGCGAACATATCTGCCAACGTCCTTAAACTGCTTTCCGAGCATCTGCTGCAAGCATTGAACCCCACGGGTGTCATGATCGCTTCAGGTGTGCTCGATGAGCGGTTTGCCGAAGTTGAAGAGACCTTTATCACAGCGGGCGGCGTCGTTAGCGAAAAACAGGTGACCGGAGACTGGACCTGCTTCAAGGTTCGGCGAGCGTGAGCCCGCATCGGTTCTTCCTGGCTGAACCTGTACCGCCGGGTAAATCCTCGCTAACTTTGCCACAGGATGTGTCGCGGCAGATATCGCGTGTCTTGCGCATGAGAGCGGGAGACAAAATCGCCGTTTTCGATGGCTCTGGACTTGAGTGGCCTGCGACCATCGAGGACGTTGGCAGAGATACGGTAACCGTCAAAATTGGCGCAGGGACGGATCCTCTTTCCGAACCGAAACTGAGTGTCACGGTCTGCCAGGCACTTATCCCGTCCGACCGCATGGACTACGTCATCCAGAAATGCACAGAACTCGGCGTCAGCCGAATCATGCCCATCGTTACCGAACGCGTGCAGGCAAAAGACGCTACTCCGTCAGAAAAGCGCGTTGAACGCTGGCAGCGCATTGCCCGTGAAGCCGCAGAACTAGCCGGAAGGACGCGAGTCCCTGGAATCATGGAACAACGATCGCTGGGAGATGCGTTGTCGGCAATGGCATCAACAGGTCCGTTGTTGATGCTGTGGGAAGAAGAGCACGGGAAAAGCCTGCGCGTAGCTGTCCGTGAGAGCCTCAGCAGCAGCCCGGGACATGTTGCACTACTTATCGGGCCTGTCGGCGGCCTCTCTGAGGATGAGGCAATTGCAGCAAAGCATGCTGGTGCAATGGTTGTAGGTGCCGGTGCCCGGATACTTCGGGCAGAGACAGCACCAGTCGTCGCGTTGACCGCGTTGATGTATGAAGCGGGTGAACTGGGAGGCTAGCCGGGGATTGCTGGCTCAGAACCGGATTTCAGGCTGCGGCTTGCGAGCCATCAGGACAGCTGCGGCATCTTCCGGTTTGAGCTTCCCGGAAATCACTGCTTCCGTGGCCATCGTGATTGGCATCTCCACCCCGCGTTGATCCGCAAGCCTGATAGCCGCACGCGTCGTTGGTACACCTTCGGCTGTTCCACCCAGTGATTCCAACGCATCATCAAGCGACCGGCCTTCGGCCAGTGCGACACCGAGTCGATAGTTCCTGCTGAGAGCGCTGTAGCAGGTGGCGATAAGGTCTCCCATTCCTGACAGGCCGGCGAACGTCTCAGGACGTGCGCCCATCGATACACCAAGCCGGGTTATCTCATGCAATCCGCGTGTGACAAACGCCGCCTTCGCATTTGCACCGAGGCCAAAGCCATCGATAAATGCCGCACCGATGGCGATGATGTTCTTCAGTGCGCCACCAAGCTCCACGCCTGTCACATCGCTGTTCGTATAGAGTCGGAATAGTTGCGTATTGAGCGCCTGTTGGACAGTCTCGGCAGCAGACGTATCTTTTATCGCCACCGTTGCAGAGGCTGCCTTGCCGGAAGCGATTTCCGGCGCAAGGTTGGGTCCTGATATGACGCCGATAGCACCGTTGTGAGCTGTTAGTTCATCTGCGATTAGCTCAGACATTCGCTTGCCGGACGAGATCTCGATGC
>JAURLM010000056.1 GCA_030831265.1 Chloroflexota bacterium | reverse complement strand
TCTGGAAGGCGCGGCACACTCTGGAGGCCGATGCCTCGGCTTTCATGACGGGTACCACGATGAGTAGTTCGAGTTCCGCTCGCTATGGACGATTCCAGCCGGGATGAAACAACCAGTGCAAGCGTTGGTCCGAATCTTCATGCTTCCGGCGAAGACTTCAGCCTCACGACCTTCGGCATTTCTGCTACCAACGCTCACAGAATGATTTCCAGATCATATTTCGGGTAGGACAGACCACAGAGCGGAGTGACAAGGCCCGTACAACGGTTAGAATCATCCACCAATCACATTCACGAGTCCACGCAACAACAGAATTCGCTACCAGTCCAGGTGGCTTACCGCGAGATACGGAACAGCAAATATGAAAGCAGCCCAGATATTCGGTCGACGCGACATGCGAATAGTTGATGTAGCCGAGCCAACACTGAATGCCATCGGGGAAGTCAAGGTAAAACTGGACTACATGTCCGTATGCGGCTCAGATATTTATCTTGAGTATGATGCTGACCTCCCAGAGGACCACTATCCGCTCGACGCGGGCAAACCTGTACACGAATGCGCCGGTATCGTGGTCGAGTCACGCGATCCAGATTATGCCGAAGGCCAGCGTGTGATCGTCATTCCTGATGCGGCAGCCGGAGCGGCTGAATACGTCGTGCAGAAATCCGACAAGCTGATCAGGTTGCCGGACTGGGGTGGGTTGGACGAATGGGTCATGTGCCAGCACTCAGGCACGGCGCTCTACTCTGCAAAGAAATGGGGAAATGCCGTTGGCAAGCGTATAGCGGTGCTCGGACAGGGTGGAATTGGGCTGTCTTTCACCATGTTTGCCAGCAAACAGGGAGCGGCGCAGGTGATCGGTGTCGATCTTGAAGAGTACCGCTGCAAGAAAGCCCTGGAACTTGGTGCGACAGGGACGATCAATGCCTCGACCGACGATGTTGTCGAGGCAGCGAAGGAGCTAACTGACGGCAAACTGTTCGATGTCGTAGTTGACGCCAGCGGTAATCCGGACGGACTTGACTCATGCGTGGCAATTGCACGCTCAGAAGGTCAGGTGATCAGTTTTAGCCTGACAGGGCAGCGCCCCGTGAACTTCAAGCACCTCGCATGGATGGGCAAGAACCTGCAACTCAATGCAACCGTGATAGCGGCCACAAACCAACCAGTTAAAGAGATTCGCGAACTGGTGGACTTGCGAGACCGGGGTTGGGTTGACCCCGGATTGCTGAAAACGCATGAAACGTCTTTTGACGCGTTGCCTGATGCGTATGAGATGTACCGCAAACGCGAAGACGGCGTTATCAAAATCGCGGTCAAGGTATAGAGGAAACTGCGGAATTTATTGTCGGATGACATAATCACCGACACAGGGACGGGATTTGGCCCGGCCGCATACAAGAACTGATTGGCGCTGGGCCGAAACCGAAAGAGTGGGAGGATTTCTGTGACTTTAGCTGTAGGTGACAAAGCTCCGAATTTCACGCTGGTTAATTCAGCGGACATGCAACCCGTTAGCCTGAGTGATTACCAAGGTAAGAACGTTGTACTCGTTTTCTTCCCGGCAGTATTCTCAGGCGTCTGCACGGAAGAACTCTGTTCTTTCCGGGACGCAATGGGCGGATTCAATTCACTGGGCGCACCGGTCATCGGTATTTCAACCGACCCGCCGCTTGCTCAGAAGGCGTTTGCATCGCAAAACGGGGTGACGTTCCCTGTTCTGAGCGACCTGCATCATGAAGTAATCAAGGCTTATGGCCTGGAGTTCAACAACTTCGCCAAGGTCGAGGGTTACACGGCAGCAAGGCGTTCCGTATTTGTACTGGACGAAAGTGGCACGGTACGCTGGTCGTGGCTTTCCGAGGTTCCAACGAACCTCCCGAATTACTCGGATGTGGAAGCCGCTGTGAAGGCTCTCAGCTAATAGGGTTGATGCTCGTTAACGAAAGAACCCCCGGGATTCACTTTTCCGGGGGTTCTTTTTTCCGTATGAACATCGTCAGTTCATAATGGCCCCGCCATTCACGTTCAATGCCTGTCCCGTAATCTGCGAGGCATCTTCCGATGCAAGAAATGCAACGGCTTTGCCAATGTCTTCGGGCGTCTGAGGTCGGCCCAGCGGCATCGTAGCCCTGATGTTCCGGTCGAAAATCTCTCGTGCCGAAAGATCAGCTACATCCGGGTTCAATGCTTTGTGGTTGAGCGCAATCGCCTCCCACATGGGTGTCCACAGTCTTCCGGGGCACACCGCATTGACGTTGATGTTGTATCGCCCGAGTTCTATCGCCAGCAGGTGCGTCCATTGGATTGCCGCCGCTTTCGACACCGAATACGGCATCTGTACGGAGCCGCGGCCGGGGTCGGGCACACCTCTCGGAGCGCGACCTCCGTGTGAAGCAATGTTCACGATCTTCCCGAATTTGCGCTCTTTCATGTGCGGCATGACAGCATCGGCAGTGTTAATCATTCCTCGCACGTTTATGTCCCATGTCATGCGCCAATCGTCACTGTTGTAGTCCTTACGCTCGGTGAACCCGGCAGCGCCGATTACACCCGCATTAGGAACACAGATATCAACTTTCCCAAGTTCTTCGATAGACGCCTGGATCCATTCATTGAGTGAGTCCTGGCTTGTGACATCGACCTGGCCTGCCATTGCCCTACCACCCGACTGTTCGATCTCAGTAGCAAGTTCCTGTGCCGCAGAAGCGTCGATGTCAGACACAGAGACGGCAGCACCTCGTGATGCAAGCACCAGCGCTATCCCGCGCCCAATACCCCTGCCCGCCCCTGTGACGACAGAGGTCATACCCTGAAGTTGATCGGACATCGCAGCATTTGCCATTGGATTTGCCTCCCTGTTGTGAGATACGCAAAGAATAGACCTGCGCTTGCCCATCGTGAACCCTGTTGATCTGAATGTTCATTTTCGGCCAATTAGCGTATATGGCTGTAAACTTGAAATATCGACGAGCGTCAGCATGCCGCAGACGCTCTTTTTTTGCCCGCGGTGTCACGGCAGCCAGCCGTCTGACGCCACTAAATTGGAGTTACCGATCGTGCTCGCCAGAAACCTCAAAAACGTCGACCTCGAAACCCTCGTATCGCTATCAAAGCGGCGCGGATTCGTTTTTCAAAGCAGTGAGATCTATGGCGGGCTGGGCAGCGTGTGGGATTACGGCCCCGTCGGCGTGGAACTCAAGCGAAATGTGAAAGATCTCTGGTGGCGTGCAATGGTGCGTGATAGAGATGACGTCGTCGGTATCGACGCGGCAATCCTGATGCACCCGGATGTTTGGGTGGCAAGCGGTCACGTCTCCAGCTTCTCCGATCCACTGGTCGAATGCACAGGCTGCCACAGGCGTTACCGGGAAGATCAGCTAACGACGAAGTCTTGCCCCGAGTGCGATGGAGAGCTTGGCCCTCCACGCCAGTTCAATCTGATGTTCCAGACACACATCGGTGCTGTGCAATCTGATGACAACATCATCTACCTCCGCCCGGAAACAGCGCAGGCTATGTTCGTGAACTTCCAGAACGTGCAAACGACCACGCGCAAGAAACTTCCATTCGGCATTGCGCAGCAGGGAAAGTCGTTCCGCAACGAGATTACTCCGGGTAACTTTACGTTCCGCACCCGCGAGTTTGAACAGATGGAGATGGAGTTCTTCTGTACTCCGGGTGAAGATGACAAGTGGCATCGCTACTGGATCGATTTTTCGATGGACTGGTACACGCGATATGGTCTGCGTTCGGACAAGCTCACGGTTCGTGAGCACGGCAAGGACGAGCTGCCTCACTACTCGAAGGCCAGTGCAGACATTGAATTCGAGTTCCCGTGGGGCTGGGGTGAGTTGGAGACAATCTCGAACCGCACCGACTTCGATCTCAAAGCGCACATGGCAAAGTCAGGTAAAGACCTGAGTTACTTCGACCAGGAAAAAGACGAGCGCTACGTGCCGTACGTGATTGAGCCGGCTATGGGTGCTGACCGCAGCGCGCTGGCGTTCCTGGCGGATGCTTATGATGAGGAAGACACGGGCAAAGAGACCCGAGTTGTACTACGTTTCCATCCTGACATCGCCCCGTTCCAGGTAGCCGTGCTCCCGCTGTCTCGCAACGAGAAACTCACACCGAAGGCGCGTGAAGTGCATGACATTCTGAGGCCGGTGTTCAACACCCAGTACGACGATGCACAGAGCATTGGTCGCAGGTATCGAAGGCAGGACGAAATCGGCACGCCCCTGTGTGTGACTGTCGACTTCGAGACGGTGGAAAGCGATGACTCCGTCACGATCAGGAATCGTGACTCTATGGAGCAGATACGTGTTCCGGTGAGCGGCCTGGTCGCGGCGGTTAGCGATCAACTCGCTGCTATGCGCACCAGTGTACGCGGTTAGGTTGTGTACGACCGTTCGGTTCGTTCGGCCAGGCCTGAATTGCCACGCGCCTCAATCCCTGGATGAGCATCAAACGTATAGAAGTTTCATGCGCATGACCCGAAACGGCGACACTACTTGAGACACCACGAATGAAAAACTGGTTCCTGCCCCGCAATTCACGACGATGGATCTTCCTGGCAGTGTTTGCCATGTCAGCAATTGCTGTTGCCTGTGGAAGTGACAATGGATCTGCACCGGCGGCAGGCGATGGTGGCGCAACACGACTTGATCCGGTCGCAACCGAAACTCAGGACGCGGCAACGAAAGCACCGTCTGTCGTTGCGAAGACGTTTAAACACGGCACATATGACCTTGCGACGCGTGTCGGCACGCCAGTCGTGGTCAACTTCTGGTTTCCTTCATGCCCGCCATGCCGTGCTGAGATGCCCGATCTGCAGGCTGCCTACGAAAAATATGGTGATGAGGTTGATTTCATCGGCGTGCAGCAGTCAACTCTCGATAGTCCTGAGTCAGCCGTGGCATTCCTGGAAGAACTGGGAATCACATACCCGAACTTCGCAGATCAAACGGAATCGTCCCGCTCTCAAGTCCAGATTTCGTACAAGGTACTTTCGTTCCCTACGACCTTCTTCTTGAACCGTGACCACACCATTGCCCGGACGTGGACAGGAATTCTCACCGAAGAGCGGCTTGATGAGCAGATTACGGCGTTAATCAACAGCTAGCCCATACCGTCGGCCACGGTTCACCTGCAATAATCGGTTTCCATGTTTGGAGACATCACATTCGTTGACTGGTTAGTGCTCATTGCACGCTGGGCCCACATCACGGGAGCCCTCGCATGGGTTAGTGGCAGCATGTTCTTCGCCCTGGTGCTGCGACCAGTCGCAAGGAGCAAGCCGGAGGCAATGCGGAGCGTGATGGGGCCAATTGGCAGCGTCTACCGCGAGTTGGTGGACATCTCTGTAGCCCTGGTGCTGGTGTCAGGCATTGTGCTGATGTTCGACCGCATGACCGGAAATGATGCGACGGTTGCCTGGGTCATGGTCTTTGCAGTAAAACTCGCCATCGCAATCTGGATGTTTTATCTCGTGTGGAGATTGCGACAAACGGGTTACGAGCCGAAAAAACCGACAGGCATCATGGCCCGAATCTCGTGGATTCTTGGTTACAACGCACTCGTATTCTTCGGCGTCCTGGTCTTTTTCCTTGCGACGTTGCTACGGGAGTTGTTTGAAAT
>JAURLM010000055.1 GCA_030831265.1 Chloroflexota bacterium | reverse complement strand
TGGGTCTGCCCACGTCGAGGCGGCAGGTTCAAACATGACTTCGCCTTCACCGCCGCCGTCTGACAGGAATCTCTTGCCTTCAAGCAGCTTGCGAATGGGTGATGCCATGTGACACATCACGAATTCGATGTCTCCTACGGCACCATCCACCATCCGCTGTTTGGCCTCCTGGATGAACGGTGCATAGTGCCACCCGTATGGCACGAGCAAGTGGACCCCTTTTCGTTCAGCGGCATCGACAAGCTGTCTCGCCTGCGCGGCGTTGGTAGTCAAGGGCTTTTCGCACATGACATGTATGCCACGTTCAATTGCAGCCATGGCATGTTCGAAGTGCATTGAATGCGGCGTGCTTACAACCACCGCATCGAGATCCATATCAAGCAGTTCACGATAGTTATCCGTTGCGTGCGCAAAATCGAAGCGCTGCTTCACCTGCTGAAGCTCGTCCGCACCAAGCCTGCAAACAGCCGTCATTTCGACATCATCGCGCGCAGCGAGCACCGGCATGTGATTCGTAGTCGCCCACCATCCGGCACCGATAAAACCGATCTTTGCCTTACCTTTACTAGTCATCCTTACCACCATCCGAGTCTTCGCTTTCGGATTCGCCTCCTGTAGAGAAACCGAAGATGTCCAACGCTTCAGCGAGCGCGGATGACGCGTCAGGTTTCTTCTTGCCACGCATGGACTTTGGCTTACGTTTCTTCTTGGGACGCGGCATCGCAGCCTCAGCACGGCGTTGCTGGCAGGTTGTGCAGGTGCATGACTTGGGGTGTTTTCCCTCGGCCCAGTTGTGTCGTTCTCTCATGGCTACCCGTGGAATGTCGGCGTGTGGGATCCGATTTCTGAGACCGCACGCCGCTCCATCTCTTCAGCAGTATGCGGGTTGTTTGGCCAATCCCCTGGAGTGACATGCGAAAGGCGCAGCATCAAGCGGGATATCTGCCCGACGTATTCCTTTAGCTCGCGCACGTTCAGTTTCTGGGCAGAATCTCCAAACTCATGATGGAACTCTGATGTGGCATGTCTGCCGAAGAAGCGCCATCGCCACAGTATGCCCGCCGGGATACCGGCACGAACAAACGGAAAATGGTCGGAGTGCGCATCAAGTGGTCCCTGCACATGGCATTGCAGGGCGTCGGACATCGTGTCCAGTTGCCCCTGCATAAAGTCCCGCATGTGCTCCGTCATCACCACGACACCCTTCATATGGCCTGTCGATAGTTCATCAAGGTTCAGTGCAAATCTTGGTGGAGCGGTGAGCCCGTTCTTGCCGTGATGTTTTGCCACGTAGGCGTATGCTCCCTGCAAACCCTGCTCTTCACCGGACCATGTTGCGAAGCGGATTGTGCGAGCCGGCCCGACTCCCGTTTCCTTCTTTAATGCGGCCAGCACGCGTGCCGCCTCCATGACTGCGATAGTTCCTGATGTGTTGTCATTACCACCGACCGTGCCGAAAACGGTGTCATGGTGTCCGGCAACAATCACATGCTCGTCAGGCCAGACCTCGCCGGGTATTTCGCCAATAACGTTGTTCGCAGGAGTATCGAAAAACCGTGATTCCACTTTCAGCTGGAGCTGATACCCCTTCCCAGCGAGATAGCGCAGTCGCCCCCCAGCTTCAAACGAGATGTTGACCGTCGGAAGTGGATGCGGTGCGATGCCCGGTGCGCGCCAGTCATTCGCACTCCGGTATTCCATGCGCCCACCGGTCTTCGACTCGACAACGACAGCCGCTGCAGCACCTTTTTCGGCAACCAGTGAAAGACGCGCTGTATGTGGTAACGGAGGAGTAAATGGTTCGGAGCCAAGGTTAAGAACAACGATTGCGCCGCAAATGGTATCGCTGGCAGCATCTATGTCCCTCGGAGTTCCGTAACCCAGGTCGATGACCGGGGCAGTCAGGTCAATTGCAGGACAACGTAGGAATGGCTTGATCTCAAGCTGCTCCGATGTGTCAGGTATGCGAGCAATGGCAGAAGTGTAGTTCCAGGTATCAAGCTCGAATTGCTCAACACGGACAGAATCAAGTCCGTGAAGGCTCATCTGCCCGCGTATGTATTCAGCCGCTCGGAAATCACCCTCACTACCCCCCCACCGCGACCCGATTTCGTGGCATAGGTAGTCTCGATACTCAGGTATCCGTGAACCTGCCCACGCTTCTCCCATGAGGAAGCGGTCAATCTCTCGCCAGTCAAGCGCCATCAGGTACTCCAGCTTTTCAAAGTGGGAATGAAAGTATCCGGAATACTGGAGGAATAGTGGAACACGCGCAAGCCCCGGCGTGCGCTGACGCCGGGGCTTGAAACGGTCATGTACGAACGATTGACGCTAGCTTACTGCGCGTTCGAGTTCGGCAACGTCTTCATCGTCGAAGTCATCTTCAAAATCGTCATCATCATCATCACTGCTGTACGAATCATCGACCAGTGCAAGCACTGGCTCTGCAAACGAAGCAGTCTCGGATTCGTCAAACGCCAATTTCCTGACCGAAGCTGCGCTCTTTTCAAAGCCGCAGTTCAGGCATGAAAGGAAACTACCGTAGAAATCCGAGTCCAGTTTTACGGTGCCGGTTTTGCAACGCGGGCATGAATTGAAATACAGCATTGAGATCCCCCCTAAAGCGC
>JAURLM010000054.1 GCA_030831265.1 Chloroflexota bacterium | reverse complement strand
TCTTCTATTCATTGAAGGAGGTGCAGGTACTGACGGAGAGCTGGCGACGGGAGTACAACCAGGTCCGGCCGCATAGCTCACTAGGCTACAGACCGCCAGCTCCAGAGGTCATCAAGACCGCACCTGAACTGGCTCGAAAGACGAGATGATAGATGGTATCGGTCCGTGGGGTAGGTCAAAAGCACGGCGGACACATGCATCGGCTGTCGTGCAAACGGCTAGTCCGGCCGCTCTGTACGCACCCATTCCTGCTTGCCGGGTTTGAGAGAGCGGGCGTATAACGCCAACTTCCACAGTACGTACCACGGCACGTAACCAACCGATAGCAGAACCTTCAACGGAGGTCGAGCCGCCAGGATGCCAACACTCACGTGAAGGGCCAGCCCGGCAAATGCGGCGATTCCCAGTGAAGCCGCAAGTGCATTGTCAGCCAGAAGGCTTACGACAAGCATTACGAGACTGCTCAGACCAACCAGTGACAACGGTGGGATTGCCTGTTGAAGACCAGCATCGAACTTCATGGCAGACCGTGACGCTAACCCACCAAGCACAAATGACGCAAAGTATCGACGCGCCACCGACAGTCGCCCCTTCTCCCATCGCTCATTCTGCGATCGTGAGGCACGTAGTGTTGCAGGCATTGCTGAGAGTACTTCAGCCTCGCGGGCGTAACTCACACGAATATCACTATCCACAAGTTGCATGAAGTATTCGACATCTTCGGCCAGGCCGTGCGTTTGCCATCCAAAACGCTGGACAACTTCACGGTGAAGCGCCATACCTGTACCGAAAATCCCGCACGATAGCCCCAGGACTTCTCGGCCGCCAGGGCGGGTGTGGTGCATCAGGATCAAGGCGAGATGTCGTAATGACGAAACCCATGTTTCAGTTGGATTTGCCGTTGTGTAGTACGCCTGTACCGCCCGGTCACCGCTCCTGAACCTGGTGTCCATGACTGAGAAGAAGTTTGGCGTTATTTCGCAGTCCGAATCCAGGAATATATATGCATCAAACTCGTCAGCGCGGTCACTAATCTTGTCCAGCAACCATTCAAGGGCGTATCCCTTGCCAATCAGTTCGTCGTTCTGCCGTTCAAAAACCGTGCATCTATATTCACCCACTGAGCTCGCTGTGCCATCGGTGCAGTTGTCTGCAACCACGAAAACGCTTAGCAACTCCTCCGGGTAGCCGGTCTTGCGAATACTCTCGAGCAACAGCGGGAGCAGCTTCTCCTCGTTGTGCGCGGGTACAAGAACTGCGAACCGGCTGGCAGGAACAGACGATGTGAGATTGCTGCGCCTGTAAAAAAGCCCCGCCAGCGTCAGGAGCAGCAGGTAGGACACCGGAAGCAGCAGGACAATATCCAGCGCAACAACTGTGTAAGCGAAAATATCTCGCAAATCGGGCAGACTCCATTGTGCGTATCTGGCATGGGACGCGGGTCAGTACCCGCCAGATATGCCATATCGTTCGGTAGTGATTACGTTACGCCGTCTATCCCTCACCTGCAGTCAAAGACGGATACACGGTTGGGAACAAGTGGCGCAAAGATGTAGTCCGAAAGGAGATGGCTGACACATGCTGTTGGTCGTTCTTGCTGTCATTTTTCTGTATGTCATGCCAGCGAGTAACAGGCATGTAACCACGGCATGTTGCCGTTATGGTCATATTCGTGTTCACGCAAACCTGATGCACACCGTCAACAATCAAATCCACAACGTGACAGTGACAAGTTGGTTGTAGGTTGTGGTGTGGTGTGTAAATGGCGCATACGATGCAGAATCGTCTCCAATCACTGAGACTCTGCTCGAGGAAATTGATCGCCACCTGATAACGGGCACAACGTCGACACACGTGCGAATGATATTCAGGAGACAGGTGACTTTGGCAAAGCGAATTCTTGTGGTCGAAGATGATTCAGACATCATGCTTGCGGTAGCTCAGGCACTGGAAGAAGAAGGCTACGAAGTAGCAGCAGCCCTGGACGTATCGATTGCGAAGCTGCTCATCCAGAACGAAATGCCTGATGTGGCGATTATTGACCACCAGCTACCTGACGGTACAGGTGACGAAATTTGCCGGATGATAACCAGCTCAGGCAAAACACCCGTCATCATGTTCACCGGTGAAGCACAAGAGGGAACGGTCCTGGAGTGCCTCGACAGTGGTGCCACAGATTACGTACTCAAAGGCACGGGTATCGAGGAACTGGTTGTCCGCGTGGCTAAACACGCCGCCTGAGCCACTTCTTCCAAGTTCATTTTCAACTGCGCTGGTAACATTCCAGCGTAATGTGTGGCGCATACGTCGAAATCTCTGATGAAACCGGTGTCTGGGCGTACTACGTGCGCTTCCAGGATCTTCCACGCGGAGAATGGCGGAAGCTGCAACAGGAGGGGCGCATTCTCAAAGCCTATCCTGGTCCCGGCAGGTCGCCTCGCCCGGTTTTCGACGATGATTACCGGCTGCTCGAACAGGCCGACCTCGAAAAGGAAGCCGGGACTCTTCCGCACTTCCCGCCGCGCTACAACATCCGACCCACAGACGCCGCTCCAATCATCATCAACCCGGACGGAAACCGTCGAGTCGTACTCGGCCAGTTCGGGCTGATTCCTGGCTGGTGGAGCCAGCCGAAACCGCCGGCGAAATACTTCAACGCAAGGGCAGAGCGACTCACAAAAGCAGGTCGTGACGAACCCGGCAGGCCAACCATGTGGGAGCCACTTGTTGGCACGCAGCGCTG
>JAURLM010000053.1 GCA_030831265.1 Chloroflexota bacterium | reverse complement strand
TACCCTGTCGATCTCTTGCATCATCTGTTTGTTTGTCTGTCGGTACGGTCGGACAGATCATTGCCACGGACAACGCCGCCACCCCACGGGACAACCTTCTCAACGCTATCCGCAACAAAGGACAATCCGAGATCGCCCGCGAATCTCTGCTGCTGGTCTTCATCCGTGAATCTGGAGCCTTCAATTTCATCGAGCATCGCCAGGTCGTGCTGCATGGTTATTGTGATGCCGGAATCATCACCGCTCAGATCCACAACGCCGAACTCATAAGTACCGGACGCCAGTATCCACGGATCATCGACGAGTGTGCCGTCGTCCTGCCTGTATCCTTCATAGATGGTTATACGGTCGCCATACCGGCCAGAGTTCAGGCACTCGCTTATGAGCGTCGAATCAATCCCTGACAGGCTCAGGCGAATAGGCGAAGGCGAGATGGATTCGGATTCCTCGACCCCATCAACGCCGCCGAAATCACCCACACCGAGATAAGTGTTGCCGCCATAAGTGATATTGCCGATCCCGGTGTGAAAATATGCCGGGGTATCGAACGCAAGATTGACCATCAGAACCACCTGAACGTGATTCTTTGCAACCTCAGTCTGATTGGTCGCGCTTAGACCCCTGCTCATGCGAGAATGTCCGATACAGATTCAATCGTGAAGTCTGAGAACACGCCGGGAACACTCGACCACCCGGACGCGCCATTTGCGAGCATGAACGTATCCGCAGGCTCGTGGATAACCACGGCATCCTCGTCCGAGGGCGCGGTCAGGATTCTGGGTGTAACGCGCATCAGGCCGACGCCGGATGGGTCGCCGTCCAGATCAGAAAGCAGCTTGTATAGATGACCATTTATCTCGACCTGATCACCAGCAAGTAATTGCCCGTCCGTGTCTGCGTCAAGACCCTTGACCCATATCTCCGTGCCGGTCTGGCTCGATCCGCTGTTCGCTGTGGTGGTGGTTGCTACGTAACGACCAAGCTGCCCACCCTGTTGAAGCTGAGCGCCCCAAATGAACACAGATGAAGATCCGTCGCCATTATAGGTTGTTGTATTAGATGCGCCATCGCACAAAATTATCTGCAATAAAACGGACGTTGTTGCGGGGATTTTCGATGTAATACGGCACCTATACCAACCATTGCCTGCGCTGATAATTGTTCCGAAAGTATGAGTTGCGCTACCTAAATCACCAGGCCCAGCGGTGATGGTTCCGCTTGACGCATCAAAAATGCCGTATGCCCCATTCGATGACCCATCTGTAAATTGAAGCCTGATCCTCTGGTTTGTGTTCTGCTTCAAATAAACAGATGCCGTCCAAAATTCAGCATTCGATGATCTTGTGATGGTCTGGGTTGCCTGGTGGGTCTGGCCCGTATCAGATGCTTCAATAAGCTCATCAGCCGTCTGCGTACCATCAGGCGCAAGCGTTGGATATGGCGATGCATCTGCCGTGATGCTGCTATTTGATTTCGTCCAAGACGCATTGTCAAACGTCTGCGATTGCAGGATCTTGTTGACGCCGTTGTCTACCAACAGGCAGCGGGACAGGCTGGATTGGGTGATGTCGAATTGGGTATAAGATAGAGACAGGTTATTATCTGCGAAGCCCGCCCTAATACCAGAATCCGTCGCCGTGACGCCAGTAACATTGATTGCGGTTGCGTGACTGGCTGCGCCAGAATCGTACAGCGCACCATTAGTTCCGCCAGATTCGCTTATATGCGAATGCCTTCCGTATGACTGCAACCCAGCGTAAGAAACGATTCCAGATTTGTACGCATAGCTTCTCGCCGCTGTTGTTGTTGCTTCTGTTGTGGGCCGGACTATTGTGCCATTGCTGACATCATTCTCGCGCTTGACGCGAATGCCATTCGTGACATTTGTAAGAGTAAGCCATGCCGCGCCTCCGTCTGTGAAATTCGCCGCCAGCAACGCAGGATGAAGCTCTGTTGAAGTGATAGAGCCGCGCTTGGTATAGGAGTGGTCGGGGAGTTTGAATCGGTGCTGCTGCCCGTTCAGTTGCGTCAGGAATGCCTGCAACTTGGCACGGTCGGTCGATGTGGTGTTCTGGAAGTTCATCGTGACGCGCCAACGCTCGCCGCCACGGTCGATAGTCTGCACGGCCCCGGTGAGCGGGGATACGTAGGTGCCGGTGTTGGACTCCAGCGTCCAGGTGGTCGAGGTAGGCGTTACGCCAGGGAATACGAACGTTGACATCAGAGCCGACCCTTGTTCTTGAGGTCCAGAATCTCTGCCTTAGTCTGCTCGCGGTTCCTCGCAAGGATCGGTCCAAGCAGTTCAGCCGTTCGCGCAGGATCGGCCCCGTTGACGTTGATAACGTGGCTGATGGAAACCCCTCCGCCCGTGAGCTTGTGATTGGGGACAATCATCCCGCTTGATTTCGGCACGAACAATTCCGGCCCGACCTCGCCAACCATGTACGGAGTCCCGGCACTGACGGGCCCGCCCATCGCCCGCTTCTTGGGAAGGGAGCTTATGTCGATTTCCTCAAGTTTCGGACCAGTAAGCCCGCGCAGGAACTTGAACACCTGCAACGCCGCCTGATTGGCGAGCATCCGGCGAATGGCATCGAGGAAAGACTTGACCATCCCCTTGACACCATCCTCAAAGGGATCAAACAGGAAGTCGGCAAAGGCGTCCTGGATATTCCGTGCCGCCTCTTTCGCGGCTTCCTCTATCTCGTCAAAAGACTTCTTGCCCTCTTTAGACTGCTCGCGGAATATGTCGTCCAGTTCGTCGGATGCGTTCTTGATGTCCTCGACCGCTTTTTTTAGTGCCTGCTTGGCAGAGAATCGCTCATTGAATAATCGAACAGCCTCACTTACCCGTGCATTCTGATTGTTGAATTTTGCCAGCGCATCCCTGGCCCGCTGTGCTGCGGCTGATACGTTTATGAACTCTACCTGATTTTCGTCAAGACGCTCATTGTTCTTCTGTATCTGGTTGTTAAGCTCGGAGTAAAGAGCCTGGAGTGCGAGTATTTCCTCGTTCAGCCCCTCGTCAACCCTTCCAGACAGGCGCACTTGATTCTCGCGCTTCCTGAACAGGAAATCCAACTCCTTCCTGACGCGGCGTATTTGCTCCTCCGGCTCATTCCACTTTAATATGCCGGTTATGCCAGATGCCATTGTGGCGAGCAAATCGTTGACACCGGAATCCGCCAGCGTGGCCTTTAGTTCAAGCCAGGCATTCTGCAACCTATTAAACGCTGACAGCGTATCGTTAGCGGCTTCCGTGGCGGCGACTGCGAACTTGTTTGTAAGAGTATCCGCAAGGCCGACAAGCGCCTGCGATCCAAGTTTGCCCTTGCTTATCAGGTCGAATACTTCCTCCTTCGACTTGCCAAGCGATTCTGCAAGGTAGTCGAATACCGGAATGCCGCGCTCAGCAACGACCTTCAGTTCCTCAAGGTTGATCTTTCCGAGTGCCGCGCTTTGACCGAACTGCCGAAGTATACCGGCAGAATCTTCAGCCGACAGACCGAGGGCGCGGGCAGCTTGTGACGCGCCAATGAATATTTTGCGCGTGTCGTTGCCCTGAAGGATGGTCCCGGCAGTTGCGGCAGATAGAGTGGCGTATGCCTTTGCCGTAGATCGTAGTTCCAGTCCGAGGTCTTGCGAGACCTTGCGTATAAAGTCAAACTCTCTTGCGCCATCAGCCGCGCTTCCTGATGTGACGCCAAGTGTGCGCTTCAGGGATTCAAACTCTATTCCAACCTTAACTATGTCCCTGACTAACTGAGTGGAGAATACTCCGCCAAGACTGACGGCAAGAGCGCCAGCGGCCCGCGTGACGGACTGGAACGAGCGCCGCAAGTCGCCGTGCATCTTTTTAGCGGTTCGCTCCGTCGCTCGCTGCGCCTTCAATAGCTCGCGGACTAGCTTAACGCTGTTCGCATCAAGGTCGATTGAGACTGTACCCGCACTAGCCATTTCCGAGACCCTTCATAAATGCTATCTGTTCTTCCATCGTTTGCTGGCGTTTTGGCGAACCAAGAAAATCACTTGGCTTGACGGTCTTTCTGTCAGGCAATGACCTTCCTGACATATTGGTGATCTGCGCCATTAACGCCGCGAACCTCTGGTCGTCCTGCTGCCCCGGTGGTTCTATCGAAAGGTAAGCCTGCCAGTAGACGAACTCGTCCCACGGCATTTCCGATATTTCCGCAACGGTCTTTTTAAGAAGAAGCGCCAGCCGGAATGCCGACAGCTGCACCGGCTGGCCCTTCAGTTTTTTTCTGCGTCCTCAAAAGAGGTGGCAGAAAACGCCGCAACGTCACGGAATAGCGCGGTCATCGCGTCCATGTCACTGTCCAGGACATCGGCAGCGGACGCGAAAACAGGCTCCGAGGTGTCGGAGAAAACCACGCAACGCGCAATAATCTCCGCCATCCCGTCCAGCCTTACCTCGGCTCCGTCGTCAGAGGCGAAGATCCCAGAACCTAGCGATAATGGGATCTTCCGGGCCGACACCTTCCTGCCGTCAAACGTGAAGTCCAACGGCTTCAGTTGTCGCCTGTTTAACTCCATGTGATAGAGCCGGATATGCGACCAGACACAGTTGCAGTGACCTGCGCGTCTGGCGTTGTCTCACCCATCTCAAAGGTCAGGAGAACCAGGTTAAACTGCGCCCGCGTCAGCGGCGATGTCTGCCAAACCATCCGCAGGTTGACCGTGCTGCCTGCCGCCTGCGAGGTCCGCAACGAAGTCTGCTGCGTATTGCTGGAGAGCCAGTTCATATCGAATTCGACCGTGTTTCCATCCGCAAGACCGGCGATGTATTCCTTCGCCGTGCTGTCCAGGTTGGTTACATCGACCTCGGGATTGCTGGAACCGATAGGGCCGCAACGCAATACCTCTGCAATCGTCGTGTAGGCTTGAGGCGATGCGCCGCTACCAAGCTGAAGGGTCGCGCCCTTGCCAAGTACTGCTGCCGTCATTTTTCATTACTCCACAAAAAAGCCACCCGAAGGTGGCCGTTAAAAACACTGTAAGCCAGACTCAACTCATGTCTGTGTAGAAGATATATCTCTGCGTAACCCAGTGGGTCACGTTGTCACCGTCCTGCTCATAGAAATCGTTCTCTGTGTCCAGGGACACAAGATGAGCAGTCAACGTCCCGAGCGCGCCACGATATCCGTGCAACAGGGTGCGTACCTCATCCGCTAGGGTCTTTGCCTCACTGTAGCTTTCGGCCATGCAGTCAATTTGCACGGTCGCCTCTGTCACGCCGACCTCGGAGTCTAGCGCGTGTTTCCGCGTCGTCGTTATGCGCTGATAGCGGATCGCCGGGAATGTGACAGACTGCGGGAGCCTCGGGTAGATCCTGCCAGCCGCAGACGTTTGCGGCGATGCCCCCGCGATCTTTGAATAGACGCCCTTTTCCAGTTCCGCGCTCACTTCTTTCTGGCCCTCTTGACGGCGCGTTCAATCTTCACCCGGAGGTCAGATGTGAACCTGGACATATAAGAGTTGAACTTGGACTGCGCGGCAGGCCACAAGAACGGTTTAGCGCCTGAGTGGCGTGTTCCGAACTCGACCAAGTGTCCGTGCCGTATGCCGCTGGCGAACATCTTCGCAGGGAATGCCCGTCCCTTGCGTGTATAGTAATGCTCTATGTACATCGCCATCGCTTTCTTGTTCTGGCGAACAGGCAAAACAGACACGCCCGCCGCAGCGCCCTTTGCCCTGACCTTGCCGCGACTCTGCGTCCTGACCCCTATGGATTCC
>JAURLM010000052.1 GCA_030831265.1 Chloroflexota bacterium | reverse complement strand
CTGTTGTCGTCACGTTCGGATCTCTTGGTTGCTCTGCTTGCGGTTCATCTTTGGGCTCGAATATCTGCGGCTTCGGTGGATCTGCTCGGAGTACTTCAAGCGGCACACGTCGCCACTCTGGACGCTCAGCCGATGGTATCACAATCCACAGGACGCAGGCCCATGTTATCGCAACCGCAGCCGAACTCAGCATCACCCATTTGTTGTTTAATTTTTGCATCACAGCTCCCCCGAGTGTAAATGTGCCGACCTGAACGGCAGACGCTAACGCAGGGATTCTGTCACCGGATCACTGAATTTTCCACTCCTGGAGAGATTTACAAGGATTCCTCGAATTCCACCGTCAATTCCGCACTGACCACCGAGAGGCTGAAACGAGTGCCATCGTCCTGATAAACCACGTCGGGAGGGTGTGCGTATACGCTCGCTGATGTGCTTGCGGCTGTGCCTCGATTGCCGTCCGGGTCTGTGTCGTCTCTGCCTGTGATTTCAAAGTTCCACGTGCCCGTTCCTGGAAGCGGGTCTGTAATCAGCTCGTATGCTCGGTTCGTGTCGAACTGCACGCGATGGATCACGTTGGTGTCATCGACTGCGCCGCCTGGCTCAGCTCCGGCTGTGACCTCGATCAGTTCGGCGTCCGTCCACCCGCTCGTGGTCCATTGCAATTTGACTTGGTTGTACGGCCTTGGCGGCAGGCTCGAGCCGTAATCAGTCCCAGCCGCCGTTGGGTCCACCGCCAGCAACTGGATCTCTTGCGGCCAATCGCTCGGCTGAATGTATGCCAACAATGACCGGTCGGTTGTGTTTTCCGTGACGGCATTCAGTGTGCGGTTAATGTAAAGCTGGTACTGGTACGCGTCGCTGTATGTGGACGTGAAGACAACCCGCAGTGTCTGCGGCTCCTCCCAGTGCATGGATGTGATTGCGTGCCCGCCGGTGTACGGTGCTGTCATGCTGTCGCGTCCGATTGCCAGAGGTGCAGCATGATCTCATGTCGCCAACCATTGACGCCGGAGCCATCGTAATAAGCAGACCGCCGCCCGTTCGTGGGATTGGGCAGACGTTCGACCGCATTCAGCGTGCAGTGATAGTACGTGAGCGTGGATGCACCCGCGACCACCACGAGCGTCTTGTCAGCCTTTGCGGGAATCAGAGCTTCGAGCGAAAGCAATGCCGCTTCCAGTAGTGCCCATGTGGCATAGCCTGAGTACGTGCATTCAATCAGGATTGGTCGCCCATGTCGCTCGTCGGTGATCTGGACCGTGCCACGAACACCATAGGCGGACGAAACGATAGGCTCGTTGGTGTACGTGCCAAGTTCCGGGAGTTGATTCAGCGTTGCAAGCGAAGTGCCGCCAAGAGTCACCGACATATCAGCTCCTCTTGTTTTGCAGTGACGACACGTTCGGTGGTCGCGGTGTTGGGGTTGTGCCTGGTTTCGGTAGTGACTTCGTGTTTTCGTCCACTGCTTTTGCATCCACCTTCACGACTTCGCGCAGTTGCTTGATCTCATTCGCCAGTTCGGTCATCGTCTTGATGAGTTCGTTTCCAGCTGTGTCGCTGGCTCCTTGGCTTTCCACAGCTAGACGTCTGACTTTGCGGTCAGCTTCCTGCAAAATCTTGTCCGTGTCCTTTGGTTCGACTCCGGCTTTGAGTGCATCCCGGACGTTGCGGATCTCTCCGAAAACAGGCTCGGCTTTCTTCATCACTTTGGACTTTTCGAAGTCCTCAGAGATGGTCAGCAACTTGTTCCTTGCATCCTCAAGAATCGATGACTTTTCCTGATTGACTTCATACTGCTGGGGAGATGGTCCGCGATAGTATTCGTTGCCAAAACCGTCATCGACAAGAGACCCGCGTTCGTTGTACGCCTTCCGCTTTTCATCTATCTGCCGCACCACTTCATCAAGTGGCGATCCAGTTCCGAAACTGGTGTTGTATTCGAATTCCAGCGTGGAAATCTTCTGGGCGAGATCAGTCTCACCAGCCGATTTTGCCAAGTCTTCCGCAATCTTGCGCGAGACCGCAGCCATTGCCCCCTGAGTATCCCTCAATTGCAACTGCTTGTTGCTGGCTTCACCTTGCCGCTGTGCTGCCGCAACTTGAATTGACGGGGCTGCGTTCACTTGTTGGCGTACATTCGCTGCCTCTTTGCTCCAGTCTGCGGCACCGCCATATGATGCGACGTTCTTCTCAAACTCCTGGGCAACCTGTGATTGCTTGTTAAACAGATCCAGGATGTGCGGCTTGTAGATTGACCGACCTGTTTCCGCCGCGGGGAATGGCTTCGCGGTGCCGGGAAACTTGCCTCCTTCCAGGTACGCTTTCTGTAGTTCTGGGTGGTCCTGCATATACCGTAGTCGTTCAATACCAGATGGGATTTGCGGCAGTCGTTCTTTCAACTCCGCCCCCATGGTCAGCGCCGCCATCGTGGACGTAGCGCCCTCCAAATCGCCACCCATCTGCGAGAGTGTTCCAGTCAATGCCCCCGCTTCCGCTGCGTTGAAATCTCCTGATTTCGCGACGGCTGACAGCTTTCCAGCGACGTTAGATGCGAATGCCGAGACATCCTTGACGAAGGATACGTTTTGGGCTTTCTGCTGGTATCCCAGTGCCTCTTGGTCGTTCAGTCCGAACACTCGCTTATTCTGTGCTGTGACCGCTGACAGTTGCTTGATGGTCATCGCGTCTTGCTCGGGATACTGTTGGAGCACGTTTTCGGCGGTCGTCATCGCCCCCAGTGCTTCCTCTTTGTTGCGCGGACCAATCGCCGTAAATACAGCATTGTAGGCAGCGGCTACTGTAGCCGGAGTTTGCCCGGTATTCTTGGCACCTTT
>JAURLM010000051.1 GCA_030831265.1 Chloroflexota bacterium | reverse complement strand
GGCCGCCGGGGCATCCGGGACTTTGTCGTCAGCACCACCTATGTAGGCGATGACCTGTCCTACAGGAACGAGTTCACCCTCGCCAATCACGATCTTCTTGAGAAGTCCCTCGTTGTAGGACTCCATTTCGACAACCGTCTTGTCGGTCTCGATCTCAGCCAGCTTGTCCCCGCGCTTGACCTCATCACCCTCGGCCTTTAGCCACTTAACGATTGTGCCTTCGGTCATGTCGGCGCCCATTGAGGGCATTGTCACTTCTGTGATCACCGTGAACTCTCCCGGGGACAGATGCTGTCAATTGTTTGGGCTGGCTGCGTATCGCCAGTCCTTCTGTTTTCAGATGTTAGAGGTTACAAGAAATTGGCAGGGAAGGGCGGGTGATTGCGAGGCCAATAAGTTGCACCCGTGAACATTTGACCGAAATTCCCATGCTTTAAGTCTCAATAACAATGTAGTCAGGAAGCCGATGGTAGTCCCCTGTAGAATGCGAGTACCCGAAAAACTCGGGTGATCCATCGGGAGTGTCTTGATGCATGTACTGGTAACAGGGTCGAACGGCCTCGTCGGCTCGGCTCTTGTCAACTCTCTCCTGCGTACTGGAGATCGTGTGACGACACTTGTACGCGGCCAGGCAAAGCCCGCTCGGGATATCACCCGCATACAGTGGGACCCCGGTGCGGACACGCTGAGCCTTGCCCTGGCGGGTAACGTCGACGCTGTTGTGCATCTAGCCGCAGCGAGCATCGGCGGAAAGCGATGGACCCCTCAGTACAAAGCGGAAATCCGGGACAGCCGGGTTCGCGGGACGAGGCTGCTGTCGAAAGCCGTTGCCGCCATGCAGCCGCGTCCACCTGTGATGGTCGTGGCTTCGGCGATGGGCATATACGGTGACCGCGGTGATGAGATTGTTACTGAGGACAGCGTTCCCGGTGAAGGATTCCTCGCCGATGTAGCCGTCGAATGGGAACGGTCAGCGGATCCAGCCCGCGAAGCCGGTGTTCGTGTCATCAACACGCGGTTCGGCAACATCCTGTCCCGCGACGGCGGCATGGTTCCAAAACTCAAGTTGCCATATATGACGGGCCTGGCTGGGAAAATTGGCTCAGGGCAACAATGGTGGCCGTGGATCGCAATAGAAGATGCTATTCGAGCCATCCGGTTCGTTATCGACACACCGGACATTGTCGGTCCTGTGAATGTCTGCGCTCCCGGAATCACGCGTCAGAAAGAGTTCACAAAGGCGTTTGCTTCAGCGTTGCGCCGGCCATCGTTTATGCCATTGCCAGCGTGGGCGGCAAGGCTTGTAGTCGGAGGACTTGCCGACGATGGCCTGCTGGCGAGCCAGCACATGGTGCCGCGGGTGCTGGAGCAGCTCGGGTTCACATGGCTGGGCGCAGACCTGGAGACGGTTTTCCATCACATGTTCCGCACACCTGCGGAGAACGAATGGCGATAGCGGTAATATGACCGTCGCACTTCTGAAAGTTCTTCTTCCACCAGCAATAAAACAGAAAAGGCCCCGGTGACGCCGGGGCCTTTTCGTTAAACCGTGGGAAATAACCGACTAAGCGGTTCCCATCATCTGGCGGAGAACGTAAGGCAGTACCCCACCGTGCTTGTAGTACGCCGCCTCGACTCCAGTGTCGACGCGTGACTGCACCTTGAACCTGGTCTCTTTCCCGTCATCCGACCGGGCAACTACGGTCATCACAGCACCCGGCTCAACGCTCTCTTCGACACCCGGAATGTCGAACTGCTCTTTGCCGTTGAGTCCCAGCGTGTCAGCGGATTCACCCGGCATGTACTGCAACGGCAGCACTCCCATACCGATCAGGTTGGACCGGTGGATGCGCTCATAGCTTTCAGCAATTACCGCTCGTACGCCGAGCAGCATTGGGCCTTTGGCTGCCCAGTCACGGGAACTTCCGGTGCCGTATTCGCGGCCAGCCAGCACCAGCAGCGGAGTCTTCTCCTCGCGGTACTTCTGTGATGCATCGAAGATGCGCATGACCTCACCATCCGGAAGATGCTGCGTCCAGTCACCCTCGTGTTCTGGCGTGAGCAGGTTACGCAGCCTGATGTTCCCGAACGTGCCGCGCTCCATCACGAGGTGGTTACCGCGGCGCGAACCGTAGGAGTTGAAATCTCGCCGTGGCACGTCAGCTCCGACCAGGAACTGGCCCGAAGGGGCTGATGGCGGGATGCTGCCGGCAGGAGAGATGTGGTCAGTCGTGACTGAATCACCGACCATCACCAGCACACGGCCGTTTGCAATCTCGCCACGAGACTTTGGCGTCTCCGTGAAGCCATCGAAGTATGGTGGCTTCTGAATGTAAGTGGAACCGGGGTCCCATTTGAACTGCTCGCCAGTAGGGGCGTCCAACGCCTGCCACTTCTCAGGGCCAGCGAAGACTGCGCCGTACTGCTCTCGGAACATATCCGAAGTTACCGATTTTGCTACGGTGTCAGCAATCTCCTGCTGCGTGGGCCAGATGTCCTTCAGGTACACGGGCTGTCCGTTGGAGCCGGTTCCAAGTGGATCGTTCGCAAGATCCATGTCGATGTGACCGGCAAGTGCGTACGCAACTACCAGCATCGGTGATGCCAGGTAGTTTGCCTTCACCTGCGGGTGGACACGTCCTTCGAAGTTCCGGTTGCCCGAAAGAACAGCTGCGGCCACGAGGTCATGGTCACTGACTGCGTCTGCCACTGGCTGAGGCAAAGGCCCGGAGTTCCCGATACATGTCGTGCAGCCGTATCCGACTGTCTGGAACCCCAGAGCATCAAGGTCTTCGTTCACTCCAGCAGCTTCAAGGTAACGGGTTACGACAGTTGAGCCCGGAGCCATCGACGACTTGACCCACGGCTTGCGCTTGAGGCCAAGTTGCCGAGCCTTGCGAGCGACTAGGCCTGCGCCAAGCATTACGTACGGGTTGGATGTGTTGGTGCAGCTTGTGATGGCCGCAATGACAACCGAGCCATCACCAACTTCTACGTTCTGTCCGTCGATCTCGATCTGAACGGGTCCTTCATGCTGGCCTTCAGTCATCGGTCCTTCAGACCGCCCGCTACCTCCGTTGGGGAAGAAGGAGTGGAAATTCTCCGAGACGTTAGGAAGTGCGACGCGGTCCTGCGGCCGCTTGGGGCCAGCCATGCTGGGGACAACGGTTCCCAGATCGAAATCAACGGCAGTTGTGTACTCTGGCGAGTCATCCGGTGTCACGAAGAAGTGGTTTTCCTTCGAGTATGCCTCGACAAGCTCAACGGCCTTATCGTCCCGGCCTGTGTCCCGCAGGTATCGCAGCGTCTGGTCATCAACCGGGAAGAATCCGCAGGTCGCACCGTATTCGGGAGACATGTTGCCGATAGTCGCACGGTCTACAAGTGGCAGCGCGCTCAGTCCCGGCCCGTAGAACTCCACGAACTTCTCAACCACACCAACCTTGCGGAGCATCTCGGTGATTGCCAGCACAAGGTCTGTGGCGGTCGCTCCTTCGGGTAGCTTGCCGGTCAGGCGCACGCCGACAACTTCAGGTACCAGCATGTAGTACGGCTGGCCCAGCATCACCGCCTCAGCTTCGATACCACCAACTCCCCACCCTAGGACTCCGAGTCCGTCGATCATCGTGGTGTGGGAGTCCGTGCCGATACAGGTGTCCGGGTAGGCCACAATGTCGTCGCCAACGCGATCAGTCAGAACTCCGGGGGCAAGGTACTCCAGGTTCACCTGGTGGACGATGCCAGTGCCGGGCGGGACGACGCGCATGTTGTTGAACGCACCCTGCGACCACTTGAGCAACTGGTAGCGTTCCGTGTTGCGCTCGAACTCTCGCTCAATGTTCATGGCAAGCGCACCGTCTGATGCGAAGTAGTCCACCTGCACTGAGTGGTCGATCACCATGTCTGACCGGACTATCGGGTTAATCAGGGAAGCATCTCGGCCAGACTCCGCCATAGCGTCACGCATCGCAGCAAGGTCAACCGCAACAGGGACACCAGTGAAGTCCTGCAACACAACGCGCCCCGGCATGTACGGAAACTCTGTCGACGGCTTGTTGTTGGGACGCCACGACGCAACCAGCCGGATATGGTCTTCCGTGGTCATTCCTCCGTCCGAGTTTCGCAGGGCATTTTCCAACAGCACTCGGATGGTGAAAGGTGTCTTGGAGATGTTGATCAGGCCCGCATCCTCGAGAGCCTGCAGCGAGTAATAGGTGAACTCACCGTCAGATGTCTTGAAGCTGGATCGTGCCTTGAACGGGTCGTTGCCTGTGGTCATAGCGCTCTCTGTCCGAATGTCCTGTGTGCTGCACTGCTTGTGGTCTTGCGACTACGTTACGGGTGCTTGCCATACCGGCGGGAATGTTAGTGCTCACTCTATCAATCTGTACCCGTGACTGCACCCGTTGCGTCGACACCACTGTAATATCAGCCGCCTCAGCGCGGACACATTGAACGGAGAACACCATCCAGCAGAAACTGGTCAACACAACGCCGTTTTTCTACGGTTGGGTCATTGTGGGTGTTTCAGGCCTTACGACCTTCTTTCGCAACGCGGCTGCCACGTTGACTATTGCCGTCTTCGTGTTTCCGATGGCGGATGACCTGGGCTGGACGCGGACGGCTATTGTCGGTGCCGCATCAGTCGCTGGATTGGTATCGATGTTCATATCGCCCGTTGCCGGCTGGGTGTTGCAACGATTTGGCCCACGAATCCTGCTTGCCGGATCGATGGTCGTACTGGGTGGCGCGATCATGTCCATTCGGTGGGTGGACAACATCGTCATGTTTTACGTGCTCTTCGGCATGGGGCGCGTCATCTTCAACTCTCCCGTGCAGATAGGATCGTCGACTCTCGTCGCCCAGTGGTTTGTTCGCAGGCGAGGCAGGGCGACATCCGCTCTCGGCGTCTTGCATTCGCTGGGAATGGGTTTTTTCCCGCTTCTCGCCCAGTTGTTGATGAACGCATCTGACGGTGACTGGCAAATGGCCTGGTTCTGGATTGGAATATCGGTCTGGCTGGTAGCGTTGCCGCCGACGATATTGCTGGTGATACAGAGCCCGGAGTCAGTGGGGTTGCAACCGGATGGTGGCGTTGAGGAAGCGGTGGGCGCACCCGGCAAGAGCAAGTCACGAGGCGCTGTCGAAGAGCAATGGACGTTGCGAGAGGCGATGCGGACACCTGCGATGTGGATGCTGGCTGTGGCGGGTGGACTGGTGTTCTTCATTCACACCGGCGTGAACATTCACCAGGCTGCGTTTCTACGAGACCAGGGGATATCTGCCAGCATTGCCGCGTCCGCACTCACGGTGATGGCGGCAGGGACTGCGCTTGGCAGCATCTTCTGGGGCTGGCTGCTGGACCGAATCCCCGGACGACGCGTTTATGCAATGACTGCTGCATGGCTTGGGGTCGTCACTCTGCTGTTTTTGCGAGTAGATTCGGCACCGATGGCGTTTGGCGTGGCACTGGTGTTTGGCATCGGTCTCGGTGGACTGCTGGTCGTACCGCCCGTCGTGATTGCTGATTACTTTGGTCGCAGTTCGCTCGGTGCAATCCGCGGGCTGACAGAACCGTTTGTGAGCGGCGGACAAGCTGTGGGGGGCATAACAGCAGGTATCATCTTCGACTTGTCAGGTTCTTATGAAGGGACATTCCCGGTGTTTACTGTCGCCGCGTTCCTGGGAGTAATCCTGATTTTGTTGGCTCGTCGGCCTCGTCGAGTAGATAGACCGGATTCTGAATCTGGTCTGGAGTAACATCGCTCAATGATTAACGGCATCCTTCACCCGGCGAAAGTCGTGGAACAACTTGTGCGACAAGGCGTGACTCACATGGTCACGCTTCCTGACTCAGAAACGCGCCACATGTACGACCGACTCGTGGCGGAGCCGAGCATTCACGTCATTCCGGTGTCACGGGAGGGCGAGGCGATTCCTATAGCGGCCGGACTCTGGGTCGCCGGACAGAGACCGGTCATCTCCATTCAGAATGCGGGGCTATACGAGTCTGGCGATGCGCTACGCGGTCTTGCTATAGGCATCGACCTGCCGCTCGTAATGTTCATCGGTTACCGAGGCCATACTCGGCACGGTGATACGCCGGACAGCGCTGCGCGCATACTGGAGCCGTTTCTGCACCTTTGGCGAGTCGATTACTACACCGTTGAGTCTGACGACGACCTTGACCGTGTGCCACTTGCATTTGAACGCGCAGAGCAGACCAGTCAGCCGGTTGCTGTGCTGATCGGCACGGAGTACGCAAAAGAATGATCAGTTACCGAGACGCAATTGATGCCATTCACCGGGAACGTAATGATGCCGTTTGTGTGACCACCATGACGCAGACCGGTTACTGGTACAAGATCAGCAAGCGCCCTGACCTGGATATCGGCATATCCAACGGCATGAGCAAAGCATCTTCGCTGGCGTTGGGTGTCGCCCTCGGCGTGCCGGGTCGTCGCGTCCTCGTGCTGGACGGTGACGGTTCACTGCTGATGAACCTGGGAAGCCTTGTCACGGTGGCCGGACAGAAACCCGAGAACATGCATCACTTCGTGTTCGACAATGGGATGTACGCGATCACTGGCGGACAGCCGCTGCCAAACCCGAAGGTTGATTACGCAGCAATGGCCATCGCGGCGGGCTATGCGAACGCCTATGCCTTTGATGACGTGGAGGAGTTGGCTTCGGAGTTGCCTCGCATCATGTCACAGCCGGGACCTACGTTGATTCACATCAGCGTGATTGCTGAACCAGCGGCAGAGGGCGTTGACCAGACGTGGGAATCCAACCGGAAGATGCCTGCACAGCTACGTGCCACACGTACGGCACTTCAGCAGCGGGCCTGAGTCCGCCACAATTGCTATTCGTCGTCGTGGTTGTCCGAGTTCCTGCCGGATCGCCGCCTGCGAGCCATCACAACGAGGCCTACCAGGCCCAATCCCATGATTGAGTAGTCGCCACCGGCGACACCTGCGTTGGCAAGAGGCAGGCCACATCCGTAAATCGTGTATCCGGCAGAGTTGTTGACGACCGGCACATTGCCGTCTGGATCGTCAGAACCGTCACCGGCACGGATTGCCTGCACCGTCGCCTCGACATCCACTTCTGGAGTAGCGGTCGGCTCTGCGGAAGGTGTTTCTGAAGAAACCGGCGTTTCCGTTGCTGACGGGTCAGGTGTCGGCAAAGCGGTTGGCTCTGGCGATGCTGACGCGGTTGGTTCCGGAGTCGGTGCAGCTGTTGGTTCAATGGTCGGAACTGGCGTCGGCGTGTTTATCAAATCCGACGGCGGAGTAGTTCCGGGCACTTCGATTGCAATTTCTGTCGCAACAGGAGTTGCTGTTGGTTCTGGCGTCGGCGTGGGCGTTGGTGGTGGATCGACGATGAACCTGAGCACCGGTGTGGCGTGGATGTTGCCCGCATCGTCCCGTGCCTGGATGACAAATTCGTGTGCGCCGGACTTTAGCGCGCCGGGCTGGAACGTCCATGAACTGGCCGTGGTCGCCTTCATCAGCGACGTGACTTCAAATCCGTCCAGTTTTGCGCTGATGACCGTCACGGAAGCATGGGTGTCACCGGGATATTCAGATGCCTCGGCCGCATACGAAACCGTGATTACCGGATCCGCTACAGTCACCGTGTCGTTCGCGGCAGGAAGTATTACCGGCAATTTGATGACACGGTCAAGCTCAAACAGGTGTGCGTTCTCCGGCCATGCAGGATCTTCACGACGAACTCCGCCGTGTGCCCGGTTTCCGAGTTTGTCGAAGCCTGCAATCTCAACATTCTTAACACCGTCTCCCGCCGCTGAACCGGTCAACAGGTCTGCTGTAACGTCAATCGCCCACTCGCGCACCATGCCGGTCGGGGTCATGGAACCAAACGTGACACCGTTTATCTCGATGGTCGGAGGCGTTGCCAGGTCTTCGCGAGAGCGTGTTGTTACCGTGACCTTGTCACGCGTGATGACAGTGCTGAACAGGACTTCCAGCGTTGGGCCGAGCCGGTCCGTGACTGGCACTATGAACCGTTCCGAGTTCAGGCCCAGGAGGTCCTGGACTGCACCGGCAAGAACCTGCATCGGCTCAGAGATGCTTGGAAGATTCTCATATGTCAGGAAAACGGCAGATGGCAGGTCTTCATATACGACAGCGGAAATCGCGGGGAGACTGCCAAACAGGAACCTTCCCGGGACTACCGATTCCGGGTCAACAGGCTCGCTGAAATTGACGCGAATGCGGTTTGGCTGGTTGGTGATTGTCCGTTCCTTGGCCAGTTCGTAGTCATCACCCAGCAACACGTCCACGATCTGTGGCGGCGACGTGTCTATCTCAAAACTGTGGTCCTGGTTTCCTGTGGCAGTACCCGAATCGGTTCGTGCTGCGTTTCCTGCGACGTCCGTGACCGATACGTACCATTTGACAGTGCCATCGCTCATTGTCGGAAGCTGGGCGAATGCCGCCCAACCGTGATTGATGGTTGAAGAGAACTGCGTTGACGCAGAGACAACCTCACCGGTTTCACCGAAAACACCGTCGCGGTCTACGTCCACATTGAACTTGATGTCAGCGAGTTTGATTCCAGACCGATCATCCGTCACGTCCACAGATACCCAGTTTTGCGCGTTGCTTGTTGTTGCTCCGTTTGGCAACTGGTCCACGACGAGCACAGGTGCTGTGGTGTCGATGATGATCGCTTCCGACAGCAGGGTTGGTGGTGAAGTGTCGGCATATTCCACCGTCACGACTCCGGCGTCGGCAACCTTGATGGCAGGTCGGGTTGAGGCTGATGGTGACGTTGCGTTAGTGGTTACAGTCGCCGTTCCGGTCAGGAAAGTTGCCGAGTAGATATTTGTGGAGTAACCCGTTTCGGCCAGCGTCAGTACGAAACCATCGATGTCTGACGAACTCCGGACTTCAACGGTCGTGGTGTCTACAACCTCGCTGCGGTACGTGACCGTGAACGGAGTGGCCGATGACGTGTTCACGTACTGAGTCACTGCAAAAGTGCCGTTCTGTGTGTTGATCCAGTCCAGTGAAACGTTGGGGAGTGAAGTCAGTATGTCTGCACTGTTGACCGTTCCATCGCCATTGCTATCCGCAATTGGACCATGCTTTACGCGGTAGATGTGCTGTTGAGCAGCAAACCCAACCGGCAGGGAATACGGATTACCTGTGAAGTCGGTCGATTCGTTTTCGTAAAGGATGGTCGTGCCCGGCGTCGCATCGTCCACGACAACCGTTATCGTCTTGCCGGAGTTTGCATATTGCGGCGTGACGGACAGAGTGCCTGCTTCGCTGCCAAGTGCGATTCGTGGTGGTGGTGCGAACAGGCCGTCAATCAGCAGGATTGCTGTGATGAGAGCAAGCGCGAGCGAACGCGTGCGGGTTAACGCAATGCGCGAGGATCTAACGCCTGCGAAGGGCGCCGGATTTGCCTTTTTAGAGGCACGAAGATTGAGTAGGTCACCGAAAGTGGCACGGTCCATACCCAAACTGTATTGCGGAGACGGCGGAGTGGTATGTGCAGCGACCACCACCCGACAGGGCGTCCAAACCCCACGTCTGAGTCCGTGAGACTACTGGCTGATTAGTCAAATTAACCGTGAGTGCGGGGTGCTTGCGGATTCACGCGCACAACCCAGCCATAGCCCGTGTTGAAGCTATGGCATTGACCGGGCGAGCTTTATAACCGAGAACATAGCTCCCTGCGGATCTGTAAGTGCTGCCATACGACCGATGGGCATGTCCATTGGTGTCACAAGCACCTTACCGCCGAGCGATTCGGCTTTCGCCGCCGTCGAGTCGGTATCGCTGACAGCAAATGTGATCGCCCATGTGTTGGGCATAAGTCCCATCTCTGGCGACT
>JAURLM010000050.1 GCA_030831265.1 Chloroflexota bacterium | reverse complement strand
TTCCATAGTGCTGCTTTCCTTGCGAATCGCCGGGCTTTCCATGGCCTTTGTGATCCCGGTCGGCATCATCACCGCGTGGCTATTGGCAAGAAAGAGATTCCCCGGCCGTTTCTTACTGGAAGCGATGACTACGCTTCCGCTCGCGCTGCCGCCTGTACTGGTGGGTTTCGTGCTGCTGTGGGCAGTCGGAGGAAATAGCAGGCCCGGCAAAATCATCAATGGCCTGTTCAATGCGGAAATAGCCTTCACGTGGGTAGCGGCATCACTGGCAGCGGCCATCGTGGCGTTCCCACTCAGTGTGCGGGCGTTCACCGCCGCCATCGCAGGGGTCGATCCTCGGCTTGAGACTGCGGCGCGAGGGCTGGGAGCGGGACCGGTGCGAGTGTTTTTCACCATCACCATGCCACTGGCCTACCGGGGCATCTTCGCCGGCATGCTACTTGGCTTCGTCCGGGCGTTCTCAGAATTCGGTGCAACTATCGTTGTCGCCGGGAATATCCCTGGACGAACACAGACGGTTCCCTCGGCGATCTTCACTCGTATATCCACCGGTGACGACACCGCTGTATGGCGCCTTGCCATCGTCTCCGTAGTGATCGCTGTCATTGCACTTGCTGCTCACAACTACCTGCTACGGCGCAACGACACGGGAACCGGGAATCACCAGGTGTCGAAGTGATTGTTTCCAACTCCGACACGACTCCAGTTCTTTCCTTCGAGGTCACGGTCGAACGGCCCGGCTTCACGCTGAACGCCAGCGGCGAGTTCGGCCACGGCATAACTTCGGTGTTTGGCCCATCCGGCGCAGGCAAGTCCACGCTTCTTGGTGTGCTGGCGGGGATTGTGGCTCCATCCCGCGGTTCCGTCTCTCTGAACGGCCGCACACTGTATTCGTCAACAGAGAACATCAAGCTGCCGCCGGAGCGACGACGCATGGGTATCGTCTACCAGGACGCAGCCCTGTTCCCACATATGACGGTTGAGCAGAACCTGCAATACGGATACCGACTGACTCCAGCAAAAGAACGCCGACTCAATCCGGCTGACCTTGTTGACCTGTTGCACATATCGCGCTTGCTCAAGAGAAAACCAGATGACCTTTCCGGCGGCGAGAAGCAGCGCGTAGCCCTTGCGCGGACGTTGGCGACATCGCCTGAAATGCTGCTCCTCGACGAGCCGATGTCAGCGCTTGACTTGCGCCTGCGCGGTATCGTCATCGGCTACCTCAAGACCGTTCATCGAGAGTTATCGATTCCGATGATCTACGTGTCGCACTCCATCTCAGAAGTGATCGCAATTTCAGACATGGTGATGATCCTCGATGCGGGCAACGTGAAAGCATTCGACAGGCCACGAAGGTTACTGGGCAGCACGTCATCAACCGGTGATTCCGAAGATGCCCATGACATAGAAAACATCCTGGACGGGCGAGTTGTGGAGTCGCATACGGGTGGCGGCCAGGGTGTAATCGCAGTCAGTGGGACCAGGTTTGCCGCATCAACCGGCGGGCGCGACTTCGGAGAAAAAGTGGTTATGGCTATAGGAGCGCGAGAGATAATCATCGCCTCTGCCCCGCCTCAACGCATCAGCGCTCGCAACATCATTCCGGGAAAGGTCATTTCCGTGTCAGGGGAAGGCGACAGGCGAATCGTCACTGTGGACTGTGGGCCTGAGCTTATGGTCGAAGTCACCGTCGGAGCTATCACAGAACTTGGCATTCAACCCGGTGCGCAGGTTCACCTTGTCATCAAGTCCGGTAGCATCTCTGTGATGGATGCATTCCGTTCCTGAACTGCCTGAACAACACGACATTCATGGCGTGTAATGCACAACATTTCTGCAAACCGTCAGAAGCTCTCCTAGCACGAAACATACACGAAACCGGATACTGGTAAACGCGTCCTGACCGTCATAGAAGTTCAGGGCAATCCGCCAACCGAATGCCAGTTCAACCGACGATAGTAAGCATCGGGCGTTTGCCGAAACGCCTCATCTGAAATGGGACTGCCGAAATGTCGACCGAAGCAAACCTGCTGAAAGACTTCGCCATCATCATGGCGGTGGCAGGCGCGGCCGTCGTCATAATGCGCCAGATCAAACAACCTTCGATTCTTGGCTACATCCTCGCCGGTGTCCTCGTAGGCCCGTTCACCTTCGACAACCCGATCGTGTCCAACGTTGACACGATCAGGCATCTTGCCGATGTTGGTCTGGTCCTGCTCCTGTTCGGCCTGGGCCTTGAATTCGGCTGGGAGCGCATCCGCCAGGTGGGCTTCAAGGTGCTGTTCATCGGCGCACTAGAGATCACATTCCTCATAGCACTGGGCTTTCAGATTGGTGTCGCCCTGGGCTGGTCAGATACCGAGGCGATATTCCTCGGCGCAGCTATCTCTATCAGTTCCTCCGCCGTGCTCATCAAGATGCTCGGTGATACCAATGAGCTACTGTCAGCGCGAGGCAGGCTGATCGTCGGAATCCTGGTCGTAGAAGACTTCGCCGCCGTCATCCTGCTCAGCGTCCTATCCGGTGTCGCCAGCGGTGGTACGGCAAACCCTGCGGAAGTGGCGCTTATTGCCGGGAAGCTGGCACTGTTCACAGGTGCGGCACTTGTTGTCGGCGCACTCATAGCGCCGCGGCTCATCGATTTCATAGCGCGCACTCGTTCCCAGGAAACCCTGCTGGTATCAGCGCTGGCACTGGCATTTGGCCTGGCCCTTGTAGGAGAACTGCTGGGCATATCAGCTGCAGCTGGTGCGTTCCTGATTGGAGCGGTTCTCGGCGACACGAAGCACGCGCACCAGATCAGTCTCAGGATGGAACCTGTCCGAGATATGTTCGGGGCGCTCTTCTTCGTCTCAGTAGGAATGCTGGTGGACATTCACCAGATTGGTGAGTTCATCGGACCAGCGTTAATCGTGGCTGCGGTGTTCATGGCGGGGAAAATCATCGCAAACACAATTGGCGTGTTCGTGTCAGGCACCAACGGAACGGATGCATTGCGCGTAGGCATGGGAATGCCACAGTCCGGTGAATTCTCGCTCGCAATGGTCAAAGTTGGGGCGGACCACGGCGTCATCGGACCGTTCCTGTACCCGGTTATAGCGGTCGTAACCGCAATAACTTCCGTGCTGTATCCGATCTTCTATCGATCTTCCGAAGGCATCTCTGGATTCCTGAAACGCTGGTCACCACGCGTTGTCAGGACTTATGTGGACAGCATTGGTGACTGGCTGGCGGCACTGCAACGGTCATTCCAGATCAAGAGCCCATCCGCCCACTTGATTCAACACTCCGGCCGAATACTGCTGGTCAACCTTGCCCTCATGGCACTACTGATCGGCGTTGGCACGTTCGTCCTTCGGTTCTCGTCAAACCTAGGTACCTTCGCTGGGGTTGAAGAGAGCTTGATCGGACTGATAATCAGCGCCCTCGTGTTGGCCCTCTGCCTGCCATCTGGAGTAATCGTATGGCGCGAAACAAGAACCCTGGCGGACCTCCTGACTACCTCCGCATTCAGGCCACGGAGCGCCACGTCTCACCGGTGGAGAACTGAAGAAGTACGGCTGCTACTACGGGACTCAATGCTCGCTGCATCCGCAGTGCTACTTGGAATCTGGGCAGTGCCGCTGCTGAGTCAGCTACTTTCGCTCGGTGAATTATCCGTGCCCATACCAATCATCTTCCTCGCCGGTGTTGCTTTTGTTCTTGGTCGCAGCGTGCTCAAAGTCCACTCTGCCCTCGAAGGTACCCTGGAAAGAACAATGCTCGGCCCGGTAGTGGCGACAACACCCGAACCTGAGTTGCAGGCAGAAGCCAAACGCGCTACTTCAAGCACCGTGCCCGTTCCAACTAACGTAGATGCAAACCCACTGGCGGAAAAAATCCCAGAAGCGGAATCTGCCACATACGCGGAGGCATCGGAAAGCGGCCACGCAGCAGCAATCGAGCGGCTTCCAAAGAGTGGAACACCTGAAGACCCAAACGCCGCCATAGCAAAACCACTACGACCGATTACTGCGAAAAAGCCGTCAGGCTCACCAGACGGGGCAGAGGGTCCTGATCGCTCCGAGACAAAGTAACCTCGGGACCCAAGCGTCAGCTATTCGCTTCCGAACGTGCTCACGTAGTGATAACTTGTCGGATATCGCGTAAATCCTTGCCAGGCATTGATTTGCCACATCTGCTTGCTCACCCCACTGCTTTCGTTTTTTGCTCAGACAGGAGTTCTGATATGCCGCTGCACCCGCAGGTTGTTGAATCGATGAAAAAACTGGCGGCACTCGGCCTGCCGGCACTCACCGAGATCACCCCTGAACAGGCACGCATAAACTCGACAATCTCACGAACAGCGATCCCGGTCGTTGCTGAACCTGTTGGGTCAGTCGAAGAACGTTCCATCCCCGGTCCTGCAGGCAATATCCCCATCCGAATCTACCGGCCAGAAGGGGTCAGCAATCCGCCGCTCATCATGCTGTACCACGGCGGGGGCTGGGTGGTTGGCGACCTGGAATCGGAAGACGCCACGTGCCGCGGCCTGTGCCGACGCGTGGGCGCAGCGGTTATCTCCGTGGACTACCGTCTGGCGCCTGAAACTCGTTATCCCGGCGCAGTCGAAGACTGCTACGCAGCAACCGTATGGGCAGTTGAACACGCACAAGACCTCGGTATCGACGCATCACGCATCGCAACCTCCGGAACCTCCGCTGGTGGCAATCTCTCTGGTGCCATAGCGCAGATGGCCAGGGACAAAGGCGGCCCGTCCATCACTCACCAGGTGCTTTTCTGCCCGGTGGTCGACGCAGATTTCGATCGCCCGTCATACATCGCCAACGCCACGGATTACGGGCTGACGCGAGAAGGCATGATGTGGTTCTGGGACCACTACACAGGCACTGGCGACGACCGGTTCCAGCCCTACGCGTCCTTGATTCGCGCTAAAGACCTGTCTGGCCTGCCACCAGCGACCATCATCGCCGCTGAGTACGATCCGTTGGTAGATGAAGCCGTCGCCTACGCAGATGCGCTGAAGGCTGCGGGAGTACAGACGAC
>JAURLM010000049.1 GCA_030831265.1 Chloroflexota bacterium | reverse complement strand
TGGCGGACAGAGTCGATCGTGGCGTCGCCAACAGCGGTGCCGTCAATCGTGATTCTCCCGCTATCCGGGTCATAGAACCGCGGGATCAAGTTTGCTACGGAAGACTTGCCGCTGCCAGGGGGGCCGACTATGCCGATAGAGTGGTCTGGCCGCGCCTCGAAGCTGACATGGTCAAGGGCCTTGACGCCCTTGTAACTGAACGTCACGTTATCGAACTTCACGACACCGTGTCGGACCTGCAGCGGACGGGCATCCTCGGCATTGGATATCGAAGATGGCAGGTCGAGCACTTCAAATATTCGACCACCGGCAGAAGCTGCGCGTGCCGTGGAGTTCACAATCATCACGATCATGCGAACAGGGAAGCGCAGCAGTCCGAGGTAAGCGAAGAACTGCGTCAGTTCACCAACTGTCATCTGACCGTTCATGTACTTATAGCCGCCGAACCACAGCACAACAGTCCATGACAGCAGGAATGCGAATGAAATGGAGCCGCCACCGCGTGCTTGCTGCTTCGCAGCTGACAGCCTCAGGTCAACCACCTCACGGGCGGTTGCATCGAACTTTTCTTCCTCGTATTTCTGGGCAGAGAAAGCCCGGACGACGCGCACGCCAGCAAGGTTTTCCTGCGTCGTCGTAGAAAGCTCACCCAGGGCATCCTGGATCTCTTTCCACGTCTTGCGAAGCTGGATACGCAGGTGGGCACTGCGGAACACCAGGAACGGCACAAAGCCGATGCTGACAAGAGCAAGCTGCCAGTCAATCATCGCCATGAACACCGCGGCTGCGATGACCATCACCGTCACCCGGAATATCTGCACCAGTCCACTCTGCACGAACATACGGACGCCTTCGATGTCCGAAAGCCCTCGTGACATCAACTGGCCGGTGTGGACGCTGTCATAGAAGCTGAAGCTCAACGCTTGCAGCTTGTCGAAATAGATCATCCGTAGTCGATTGGACACGCGCTGGCCGAGCGTTTCGCCGAGGAACATCTGAATAAACCCGAACATGCCACGGGCCAGGCCGAAGACGATCACCAGGATGGCGGTGCGGATGAGCAGGCTGTACAACTCATCACGGGTGTACTCACCGCTCTGAATCAGCGTGAATGCCTGGTCAACACCGTCACCAAGCAGGCGCGGTATGAAGAGGAAGAGCACGGCTGCGAGCGTTGCGGATGATGCTGCGGCGATGAAATGCCAGCGGAACTGCATGCCCATCGTTGCGATACGCCAGATTGCACCTGCGCCGGTTGGGCCAGAGTCCGAAATGCGGATACGGGTGCTTCTCCGCTCGCGATCCGAGCGGGTGTTCTGGGTATCTGTTTGTTGAGCCAGGGTGCTTCTCCGCGACGGGTCTTGCTTGCGTTACGGATGAGCAATCCGCAAAGCAGAAGGTTCTCAGGCATCAGGGGAGATTTACACGGGCAGATTCCGTCATCTGGAGGTGCAAACTGGCTCAGTGTAACTCCGAAATCAAGGTCGTGTCGGAAACAAGTGACAACATCGTTTCAGCCTCGTGAGCAAGTCCTGCCAATCTCGGAGGAACGTGACTCGGCGCAAGTAGAAAGTGCATTGTCGTCACTTTGGGATATGCCAGCTTCGGTTCGAGCGGCTTCGGTGCAAAATCGGCGGCCCTATTCAAACGCACTCGAACTGTTCGCTCATCACGCACTCTACATACGACGAGCGGCTGCTTTGACCCTGTGCGCAGGACACTAGTAGCGTAGCCAAATTTGCACGGGACACATACCGAACAACGGAGGTGAACCGTCGTGAAGCAGTTTCATGAGTTGGACATTGCACATACCTGCGAATGCAGCCGGAGCTGGGATGCAGTGCAGTGCCGTTTGCCATGCAGGAGGCGTGGGGCATCGGGAACGAACTGGCGGGCCGCGGCTATTCAGAGCGTGCAGTCGCCACGGCGATCAAGGCCACCCAGATGCTTTACAGCGCACGCGGGTTCCTTTCTTCCGGGACGATTCCGCTGAACGAAATGTACTTCTGGTTCATCCATCTTGACCCGTATGCCGACCCGGCAGATGACCTGCACCGGATTGATGAGCCAGTGTTGCTTGTACTGGGCGGCGCAGATGGCACCACTCCGTCTGCCGAGACGTTCAAGGTAACGCGTGACATTATCGGCGCGGGTGGCCACCCTGACAGCCAGGTCGTGGTGTTTCCCGGTGCAGGGCATGTGACACAGACTGAGACTGGCGAGTTGTCTCCTGGACTTGCTGACACGCTGGTAACGTGGGTGAACTCTCCATCAATCCGGGTCGGCGATCCGATCACTTCAGAACGGGTGGATGGTTTTTCCGACGAGCTGGTGTGGCACGGCACCGGTGAACAGGTGCGGCCGTGGCACGTCTCAGCCGGACTTCACCTGCCGATCCTTGCTTTGCTGGTGGTGGCCTCGGTTGCCGGGCTGGTGATTGGGGTCATGTTGGCGTTCAATAGGCGAACACCAGCGTTCGCGCATCTCGTGCTGACCGGTGCGAGTGTGGTCAACTTGCTATCACTGATGGGCCTGATCGTCACACTGGGCTACCTGCTCGTGGCCGATGCCGACGGACTGGGTCCTGAAATTCCGTTTGCGGCACCTGTTTCGGTGCTGGCAATTACCAGTGCCTTGCTGTCCGTAGGCATGGTGTTCAGCTGGGCACGGCTCATCCAGTCCGGCAATCAGAGGCGGGGCGTCCTGGTGTTCTACGGCGTGGTGGCCGCGGCCGCCATCGCACAGATTGGCATGAACGCTTACTGGAACATACTTGGCCCGGCGCTGTAGCGGTGAATTCGGTGAGATGCAGCGCTGGCTTAAGCGAGAGAATGGCCAGGGCAACACGGTATGTGGACAGGAGTGCAGTGTGGTGAAATGGCGGAGGGGACAGGATTCGAACCTGCGATGCCCTTGCGGACATACCTGTTTTCAAGACAGGCGCATTCAACCGCTCTGCCACCCCTCCGCGGATGAGCGTCGTTTCAGTCTAAGCAATAACGATGCCCTGCGGAAACAGCAGTTGTGACCATTCTCAGGCCGGCATTGAAAATTCGTGCGGACCGTCAGAAGCGTGGTTCGCCAGCGGTAATACGATTCGCACGGTCGTCCCGGCGTCCGGCTCACTGGTCAGGTCAACACTGCCGCCGTGCATTTCAATGATCTTGCGGACCAGAGAAAGACCCAGCCCGCTACCAGACTGAGCACGCGTCCATTCATTGTTGCTCCGATAAAACGGCTGCCAGACGTAGTCCTGTTCGAACGGGTCGATGCCCGGCCCGTTGTCCGTTATCGAAACCGCAACACCGTCGTCCACGTCCTCCACGCTGATTTCTATCACGCTGCCGTTTGGAGAATACTTGATGGCGTTGTTGAGCAGGCTCATCAGGACCTGGTTGATGCGAAGCCGGTCAACGTGTACTTCGCCCGTTGATTCGTTCCTGGCCAGTTGCAGCTTCTGTCCGCGGGTGGCGGCAAGTGGCTCAATGGACTCCACGACCCCGACTACCAGTTCTGACATGTTGACATGGTCGCTGCTCAAGACAGATCGGCTGTCCTCAAGTTCAGAGTAGTTGATCAGGTCCTTAATCAAGAACGCCAGGTGTTCGGCATTTCGCTTGACTGCTGCAACGTGTTTCATATCCCTGTCAGATAGTTGCTTGTCCCGGTTCTTTTCTAGGATGCTGCTGAATGCCAGGACACTGGTTATCGGAGTGTTCAACTCGTGCGAAACGCTCTCAAGAATCCGTGCCCGCTCTGCCTGGATTCGCTCAAGCTCGATAGAACGCAGGTGTTGCACCTCGGCCAGCGCTTTTTCGCTCAGTTCAGCCCTGCGGGAACGCATTTTGTTGGCACGTTCGAAGAGCCAGACCATCACCGATACCGACAGGTAGCCAGTGAGTCCGGAGAAAGCCAGGATATTCCTGAAGCGATTGATCGCGGTGTGGGTTGCGACAGTATGTTCAATTTCAGCAATGTCGGTGGCGTGGACTATGGTGTCGTCCAGTGAGTTGGCGAAGTCAACAAGGATGTACCACTCGATACTGGCGAATACCATCCCTCCAACCAGTACGTAGGCGATGGTGATCGGATAGCGGGCGCGTGAGACATATGACTGGATGAGCTGTATGAGCAGTTGTCGCATAATGCTCGGTCAATGCCTTGAGTGTGTGCCGCGCGCGCGGTTAGGTCTGCGTTAGGTTCGGTTGTAATTCACGATACTGTGGTTGCGACCCATTAAACTCCGGGTAAAGCAGAATAAGATTGTGGTAAACACCCATATGAACGTTGAATCCATCTACCACACGGGCTTCGTTGTGGAGAACCTGGAACGATCTCTCAACTTCTACCAGGGAGTGCTGGGAATGAAGATTGAGCGCGGCCCGGCGGAGTCATCCAGCCCCTGGCTGGCGCAGGTCGTGGGATATGAAAACGTGCTGATGAAGATGGCATACGTTGGTGTCGGTGACGGCCATTCCATCGAACTGATTGAGTACGTGAAACCCTACGCAGAGCCGCAACCGAGGCTGTATGACCGCAATCGACCCGGCTCAGCGCACGCAGCGATGGTCGTTGACGATGTAACCGCATGGCGTGCAAAGTTGGAGCAACTCAGCATCCATGTTTTCGGGCCGCGAGAGGTACGGGACGTTGAGTTCCCCTGGGCGCGTATGGCCATCTACTTCCAGGACCCGGACGGAAATTGGCTGGAAATGGTTGAGCGTCACCCGAAACCAGAAGGCTCTACAGAAAACTAGTCATCTTCAGGCAGACTGGGTTACTGGCTCCCCGGTTGGTGAGACTCCAGTCCCATCAAGCGGCTTTACCCTGCCTCGCAGTTCCGGCATCACCAGTGCCAGAACCACCAAGGCCGCGAATCCGAGGCCGGAAAACACTCGCACCGCTTCTTGCAGCCCGATTGCGTCGCCCAGTTCGCCGACAGCTAGCGAGCCAAGCGGGAACATGCCCATCGCCAGTATCTGGAGCCCTACGATTCGGCCTCGTACGCGGTCTGGCGTGGCGGTCAGTACGAGTGTGTTGTGCATGATTCCGAAGATCATGCTGACCATGCCGAGGAACATCAGCGCGACGAAGCCCAGCATCGCGATCCCAACGAACGAGAATGCGAATGAGCCTATGTGTTGTGCCATTGCGCCGGAGAGCATGAACAGGGCGGGTCGCTTCACCCTCTTGCCGTACTTGACCACGATTACCGCCATCACCAGCGATCCCAGTCCCTGTGCAGACATCAGCAGGCCGAACATGACGGGCCCCGCGTTGAATACGTCGGCGGCGAACACGGCTCCCATCGACTCAAACGTGTAGCCGCTGAAGTTGTTGAGGCCAACTACCAGCAGCCCACCGAGAATCAGCCTGTTCTTGCGGGCGTAGTTGAACCCGCTCTTGAGCGACTTCAAGGCAGGTTCGCGGCCGGCGGCCATGTCACGTCGAAACAGGATTGGCAGATCTCGGAGTAAGAACACGTTGAACGCGTATGTGCAGGCAATGCCCGTATACAGGTACCCGGAGGGAACAATGGCGACGAGTGCTCCTCCCGCATTGGCGCCGATGAACCACGCCACGTTCAGTGAAATCATGTCCAGTGCAAGCGCGGCGGTGAGGTTCTTCGGCCCCACAACCGCGCTTATGTACGGTCTGCGAACCGATATCTCCACCATGAACAACGCACCGTTAACGAACGTGTAGATGTAGATCTGCCAGAGCTGCACATCACCAAACAGCAGCAAGAGTCCGAGGATGAGGGAAGTGGTGGCGACACCGGCCTGGGTGAACCTCAGCGTGCGTATGCGCGGGGATCGGTCCGCTATCAGGCCGACTAACGGGCCGAACAGGAAGAATGAGATGAACCGCAGGAATATGAGCGCGCCCACCGCTGCCGCGTCGTCAGTACGCTGCACAACCAGCCACGCCACAAGCGTGAAATCCATGAAGCGCGCAAGGTAGGCGGCGGTGCCCGTAAGCCAGATGCGCATAAACACAGGATGGCGCATTGAACGCGGTCCCTGCTTCAGGAGATTGTCTATCGGGCGCGCTCTACGGCGCTGGGTGTCTGGTTTCAACGGATTCGCCACCGGCCGGACTGATTTGCGCTGACCGCCAGCATGGATATTCGGTTCTGAGGAGCCTTCCGTACGGTTTTTGGAACGAAGAGTGAAGACAGGAGATCACAGACAGCGTGCTGTCCCGTAGACAGGCTTCTAAAATGAAGTGATGCCCAGTTCTTTTTAATTGTCGCTCCGCTGACACCGAAATGTAATCCGAAATTCGTTACGTTCCACTGGCAAATCGACCGACTGCTCGCCCACTTGGTAATAGTCTTTGATGGTGAATTCACTCCTTGCGAAAATTAGCCGGCTGCTGAAACATGAACGGCTTACCACTCCCGAACGTGCGTTAACGCTGTACGAGCAGGGTGTGAAGTTGGCCGATGCGGGCAAGCATCGACAGGCGATTCAGCAGTTCACAGGGGCGATCAAGCTTTCGCCGCAAACGGGAAAACTGTTCCACCACAGGGCATCGTCGTTTGCGGAAATGGGGAGCCTGGACGCAGCTGTGTTCGACTATGACACCGCGGTGCGACTGAACCCGTCTTATCCCGACACGTACCTTGACCGCGGGAACGTGCGTCACGCGATGGGCGAGCTGGATAAGGCTCTGAAGGACTACTCCGAGGCTATACGGCTCAGGCCTGGTTGGGCCGAGGCATATGCAAACCGCGCTGTCGTTTATGCGCAGGCTGGTGATGAAGCGGCTTCAGTGGCTGACGCCAGGAAGGCGGTTGCGCTGGGCGTGGATGGTGTGCAGCTGGCTGAGATGATAGCTGCTGCGCGGGAACATGCCGGCGCGTAACCGACAGGTGTTCACGTAACACCGCCCCGCAACTCCAGCCCGCTCACAGGCTTGTTCCAACTACAATCAGTCTGTCCGTTGCCTGACGATCACATACGCATGCCGCAGGAGGCTACCTGTGGAAATAAGATCGTTCTACCTGAACGCTGACGGGAATATCGAGCGTGACCTCAGCCCAGAGCGGCTGGCGCAAGCACGCGATGACAAGAAAGCTCTGCTGTGGCTTGATGTCTTCGACCCGGACTACTCAGCCGGGGATTTCTTGCTGCATGACATGAGCTTTCATCCGTTGGCCGTAGAAGACTGCATGACACGCGCCCACCAGCCTGCCAAAGCGGACGACTTTGGTTCCCACATGTACCTGATTGTCCACGGTATCGACTACTCATCGACCAAGGAGTTCATCGAAACAGCTCGATTGTCCATGTTCATTGCCGAAGGCACGGTAGTCACCGTCCACCGCGTTCCCCTCATCTCGCTCGACTCGATCATTGAGAGAATCGAACGAGACACGCGGCTGATGGAACGGCCTTCAAGCCTGTTCAGTTACACGATCCTCGACTCGCTCCACGAAACGCTATTACCTGCGCTGGATCACCTTGGTGAACTTGCGTTCGGGTTGGAGCAGGAGGCGATCGAGGCCCCGGGGCGTGATCTGCTTCAGACCATCCTGCAGGTGAAGCGGTCTGCGATACGCATACAGCGCACGATGTCTCCGCAGATGCGCCTGTTCAGCCGGATATCTCGGGCTGAGTTTCCGTTGATTCCCGCTGATGCGGCAGTGTATTTCCGTGACCTCCAGGACCAGGTCATCCAGCTCGACATCATCACGACAGGTGTTCGTGATTCGGCAGACAACGCCCTCGCGACTTATCTTTCGTCTATCGGCATCAAGCAGAACGAAACGATGCGCGTGCTGGCGATCGTTGCAGCCGTGTTCCTGCCGTTGAGCCTGATCGCCGGTATCTACGGCATGAACTTTGAGAACATGCCCGAACTGAAATACAGATGGGGCTACTACGCCGTGCTCGGCCTGATGCTGGCGATAGGACTTGGGACCTTTTACTGGGTCTTTTTCCGGCATCTGCTGACCGGCAAGAGCATTGCCCGCAACGTGAAACCGCCAATGGAACGGGTCAAGCAGGTTACTTCTCCCATCAGTTCAATAATCTCTGCGACGGACGCGGTTACACGGACGGTGGCCAGCACCGTTACTCATGGTGTGACGGGTATCCACTCACCAGGGACAGCAGACAAAGACGATGACAAGAAATGACGGACCGAGACACGAAATTACGACGGAGATGCAAGACTTGAAACCAGAGCTTGAACAGACGAAGGCGCTTACGTTCGATCTTTTCGGAACCGTACTTGACCTCGGCGGCAGCCTTACACCGTACATTGCCGATTTCTTGCGGGAACATGGAAGTGACAAGAACCCGTCGGAGTTCTGGCAGCAGCTTCGTTACCGCCAACGCATCGAGCAGTACCAGGACGCGCTGGTTGAGCTTGGCCATTCCGGGTACCTGGAAACGGTGGAAAAGGCGTTTTCGTACGTGTGCCGTCTTAACGGGCTTGACCCGGAACGGTCTGCAATCAAGCAGTGGATGGAAAGCTGGAAAATGCTCTCACCATTCCCGGAAGTGGTCGAAGGCCTGGACCGCCTGAAATCCCGGTTCAAGCTGGTTGCGCTCTCCAACGGCAATCCGTGGTTTCTAGATCATCTCGTCAAGAACCGCATCAAGTACGATTTCGATGATGTTCTTTCAGTCGAGCTGGCAGGCGTGTTCAAACCTCACCCCGGTGTCTACCGCAGGGCGGCGCGTGAACTGGACATGGAGGTTGGTGAGTTGATCATGGTCTCCGCCAACTCTTTCGATGTGATGGGGGCACGCACCTGCGGACTGCGCGGCGCTTACGTGAACAGGTACAGCCTGCCGTTCGAAGACACCAATCCTCGCTACTTTCCAGATGTGACTGTTGCCAACTTCACAGAGTTGGCGGACGTATTACTGGATTAAGCAGTTAACACAGTGACAAGCGGCGCCTGAAGCATGCTTAACGTGGCCGCCGGAAAGCAATTTGCACTTGAACTTTATCGCTCGATTGATACCCGGCCTGATGGCGTTGCTAATGCTGATCGCCGTAATTTCCTGTTCCGGTGATTCGAGCGCTCCGACCGCGACGGCACACCCAACCGCCACAGAAACTCCGCTGGTTAATGTAACCGTCGAACCGACGGCAACATCGACCGTGGCCGAGCCTACAGCCACCGCTGTTGGCGGAAGTGAATTATCACCTGAACTGGCTGCGTTCCTTCTTGCAGTTGACGAAAAAATGGCCAAGATACGCGGCACAACTGTCGCTCCGCAGGTACCGTTTCGCTTTCTTGACCAGGCTGCACTTAATACATGGGTCCGTGCCCAGATAAGCGATGCAGAAACCCGGGAGCAGATACGCCAGGCTGATGGCATGTACACGCTTCTAGGACTCATGCCTGCCGACGCGGATTTGTACGACGAATACGCGGCTCTGTTGGACGCACAGGTACTTGGTGCGTACGACCCGAAAGTCGAAGAGTTCGTGGTTTTGCAGGCCTCAGGGGTCTTTGGCCCGTCTGAAGAATTCACCTACGCACATGAATACGTGCACCGTCTCCAGGATGCCCTGTTCGGTCTTGACCAGATGACTGATGAGCTAAAAGACAACGGTGACGCGTCGCTGGCGTTTACGGCACTAGTCGAAGGAGACGCCACTACTTCACAGCAGATTTACGCTCTGCAAAACCTGACTCCGCTGCAACTGGCACAGATATTCACTGAGGCCCAGGCAGGAATGTCTCAGACACCGGCTGTGCCATACGTCTTGCAGCGAGGCCTGGAATTCCCTTACGTCGAAGGAGCCAGTTTCGTCGACAGGCTACGTATATCCAACGGCACGGCAGCCATAGATGCCGCATTCAACAACCCGCCGGACTCCACCGAGCAGATTTTGCATCCGGAGAAGTATTTCTCTCGTGAACTGCCTGTGGATGTTGAGGTTCCCGGTTCGGTCTTTGGTTCGGGGTGGACCATCGTCGATAACGATGTGATGGGCGAGTTTTTCCTGAGAACCTGGATGGAGGCGCTGGGGGCAGACCGGACTGATGCGTCTGTTGCCGCGGCTGGCTGGGGCGGCGATATGTACAGGCTGGCAACGAACGAAGCTGGGCAGTATGCGACGGCGTTAAACATTGCCTGGGACACTCCACAACAGGACGCGGCGCAGTTCTACGTGCTGCTGACGACGATGATGAACGCTTCGCAGGATTTTGCCCGTGTGGAGATTGGCCTTGATTCGGGGATTATGGCCTTTTCAAATGCAGGTGTCGTTGTGATCATTGCGAATTTTGGTGATGCTGCTACCGGGCAGTACACGGTGGTCACCGCAGCCCCGGATGTCGGCACAGCCATGCCGCTGCTACTGGCAATGGCAGGATGAAGCGAAGTTATTGACGTCATGTCGCACCAGCACTTGGACCATTGCCATTGCTATACTCGCCGCCGGATCATGCGACGATCCTCACCGCAAGGATATGCCGGGTGTATAACCAGGTTGCCAGGCCAGCGCAAACTACACACAGATAGCAACAACACGAATCAAAAACGGAACAACCGATGCCAGTAAATATCATTCTGCCCCAATGGGGCATGGGCATGAACGACGGGACCGTGATCAAGTGGCTCAAGAAGGTCGGGGACCCTGTCACTAAAGGTGACCAGCTCGTCGAGATCGAATCTTCGAAGGTCAACGCTGAAGTTGAGGCAACTGCGGACGGCACACTGGGCCGCATCAACGTCCAGGAAGGCACCACGGTAAACATCGGCACGGTGCTTGGGCTGCTGCTTGCGGAAGGCGAGACCGCAGCCGACCTTCCCCCGGAAGCCGCTCCTGCTGCGCCTGCCGCCTCAAGGCCAGGCCCAACAGCATCTGCCGCTTCTCGACCTACTCCTGGCGCTTCACGTACTGGCGGCAACGCCGTCGTAACGCCGCGAGCGCGCAAGCTGGCGAAAGAACTCGGTGTCGATGTCGAGAACATCACCGGAACCGGTCCTAGCGGACGCATAACCGAAGACGACGTACGCAAGGCCGCTGAAGGCGGTGCACAGGCAGCTGCTCCAGCCCCGGCGTCCACAGTACCGGTCCGAGAAGTGATACCGCTCACCGGTATGCGCGGCACTATTGCACGCCGCATGTCAGCGAGCGCAGCGATCCCCACGGTAACGCTGAACACTCATGCAGATGTGACTCCTGCCATAGAGTTGCAGCGTGAGCTACTCAAGGTGTGGCGCACGGAGCGTATCCGCCCGCAGTACCAGGACCTGGTTCTGGCTGCTGTGGCGCGGGCACTCACGGAGACCCCACAGGCCAACGCACACCTCGTCGGCAACGAGATTCGTATTCTTGACGAAGTAAACCTTGGCGTGGCTGTAGCTCTCCCGGAAGGCCTCGTAGTCCCGGTCATTCACAACGCCGGGAAGAAGTCTGCGCTTGAGATAGCCAAGGAGGTCAGAGACCTGGCAAAGGCGGCCAAGGACGGATCGATCAAGATCGACCAGATGACCGGGAGCACATTCTCAATCACCAACCTAGGCGCCTACGACATCGAGGCTTTCGATCCTCTGCTCAACCCGCCGGAGATCGGCATTCTCGGTCTTGGCAGGGTCGAGGAGCGCACGGCAGTCATCGACGGCCAGATCGTCATCCGCTCTATAGGGCATCTCAGCCTGACTTTTGACCACCGGGCGTGGGACGGCGCACCAGCGGCAGAATTCCTGCGTACAGTCGTCAAGCACCTGAAGGAGCCGGCATGGATGCTGGGCTAACCCGGCTCGCCGTTCTTACACAGCAAACTCGGAGCATCGCGGCTTGACTTCAACCGTAGGCATCATTGCCAATCCGTCCGCAGGTAAAGACATCAGGCGCCTCGTGGCGCAGGGTCGTGTCGTCTCCAACCAGGAGAAGGCAAACATCCTGCGCCGTGTTTTCGCCGGACTCATTGCAATGGACGTCGAGCGCGTGCTGGTGATGCCAGACATGTCGGGTCTCTCCCGGCCAGCAATCTACGACTCAACAGGTCAGATCGAAGCTGAACTACTCGACCAGGTGCCGACCGGTTCACAAAACGACTCTACGCGTGCCGCTGAGATGATGTCCGAAATGGGCGCAAGCTGCATCATCACGCTTGGTGGAGACGGCACGAACCGCGTGGTTTCCAAAGGCGTGAACGGCGTGCCGATGCTGCCCATCTCGACTGGAACCAACAACGTCTTCCCGCGCATGACGGAGGGCACACTGGCGGGGCTGGCTGCCGGAGCGGTGGCAACCGGCCGGGTGTCAATCGAAGACGCGTGTCGGCGCAGCAAGCAGCTTGACATCGAAGTGGACGGCAAGAAAATTGATGTTGCACTTGTAGATGCAGCGGTATCGCGACAGATGTTCGTTGGCGCACGGGCTGTCTGGGAGCTGCAATCGCTCTACTCAATGTTCCTGACCCGGGCCGAACCGGCCAGCATCGGTCTTTCGGCAATTGGCGCACGACTAAAGCACATCGCCATCGACGAACCGTTCGGGCTGTATCTGCGCTTTGACGGTGAACCGGATGAAACCGCAACCCGAATCAACGCACCTGTTGGGCCGGGACTTGTCTCCAGTATCGATGTGATGGGATGGCGAGTGTTGCAGCCGGGCGAGGCCATGCCTGTACCACTGAGGCCGGGAACCGTTGCGCTGGATGGCGAGCGCGAGGTAGAGCTGCTGCCGAACACCGAGGTCACCGTGACGCTGGACGTGAACGGCCCGCTGGTGGTCGACGTGGAGCGCACAATGGCGCTTGTGACGGCGCGGTAACACGCTTCGGCCGGGCCCTACTCCACTGCTTCAAGTATTTGCGTGTCGTGCGTCTCAGCCAGCAGCGGGTAGATGTTCTCAAACATGCTGGTAATTGCAGACGTACGCCGTACAGCGTCGCGTGACTGCTCGTACGCGGCGATCGAATCCCACTCCTGGTCTGTGAAAACCGTACCGTGTCCGCCGTGCCATGCCTTGAACACGCGCGGCCGAGGGAAACCGGCGTCTGCCATCTCACCAGCAGCTTCACGAACCAGCTTCAGCAGCTTGCCGCCTGTGCCGGGCTTCGGTAGATAAGTTCGCCTTACGACAATCATCAGTCACACTCCCGAGATACGCATCGCAACGCCTGTGCTCTAAACAAATAGGCAACATCAGGCCAACTAAATCTTGAACCGGCGCCATTCTCGCTCGAAACGCTCCTTGCTGCGCATACCGGCAGCCGTCGGCGGCTTGAGGGCGACCTGTGGGCCGGCGTTGCCCAGGAACGTCCCGCCAACCATTGCCGACTGTCCCGTCGAGTACGCGAGGAAGCATTCACCTGAACCGTCGTATGCCTCAGGTTCCGCTGTTCCAAGGATGCGAGATGCGATGCGTGCTCCAACGTTTTCTCCCTGTCCGGAAGCGAAGACGCCTGCCTTTGGCAGTGCCTTGCCCTCGGCAAACGGGACCACGTTCACGTCACCAATAGCGAAGACATCCCTCAAACCCGTTTCCAGCGTTCCTGCGGTAACAGGTGTCCAGGGCTTGCCCGCCGTAAGCCCTGATTCCGAGACAATCTTCGGGACACGGTGAAGGGGCACAGTCACAATCACATCGGCTGCTATTGAAGAGCCATCGCTGTACTCCGCCTCCATCGCATCCGGTCGTATCTCCTTGATTCCGATCCCTGTGCGCAGCTCGATGCCGCGCTTCTCCATGTCTTCTCGTAGCTGTTGCGCTGCCAGCGGGCCTGCCACTGCCATCGGCGCAGGCTCCGGTATCGTCACCATGATCTCGCTGTCCGTACGGATGCCCTGCTTCCGGAAGTACCAGTGAATCATCATTGCCGTCTCGAACGGCGCGGGCGGGCACTTGTATGGCGGTGCCGTGACAGATATGACCAGCTTTCCGCGACGGAACCGACTCAACCTGCGGCGTAACCTGCGTGCGGTATCGAAGTTGTAGAAGGAGTACGCAAGCTCAGAACCGGGTACTGCATCCCAGTCATACGCAGCACCGAGCGCGACAACGAGGTAGTCGTATTCAAATCCACCGCTTGCCGTATGAACGACTTTGCCCGCCGTGTCGATAGAACTTATCTCTGACTCCACGAAGTCGATTCCACGGTTCGCAAGCTGTCCAAGCGATCGACCTGTCTTGCGCACATCACGCTCACCGACGATTAACAGTGGATTCATGCCACAGAGCCGGGATACGCGATTGCGGTCTATCAGCGTGACAGAATGCTCTGCTGGTAATAGTCCCCTGGCGGTGCGTGCTGCAGCTACACCACCAAAGCCTCCGCCCAGCACAACTATTCGCTTTCCGGCCATGCGTCTCTCCCCCGTATGCCAGTTAACACCTGCGATTTCAAATCCAAATGGCGCGTAAGACTAAACCACAAATGCCTGCTGTGTCCCTGTTTCGTTGACCATCTGTAACATTGCCACGTAAAAATGACCCACTACCCAATAGTGCAGGCTCAAGGAGCGGCAAATGAACCCGCTGCGGACTCCACCATTTTCATGCGACACGATGGTCGCGCTGCCATCAGCTACGGCAAACGGGCAGGTGATCTTCGGAAAAAACTCTGACCGCCCCCAGGAAGAGGCACAACCGCTATTGCTACGGCCACATGCGGTTCACGAACAGGGAGATGCAGGTGCTCAGTTCGTAAAGGTTCCACAGGCGCGTGAAACGTATCGGCATGTTGGTTCGAGGCCGTTCTGGTGTGCCGGTTACGAACACGGGTTCAATGAGCACCAGGTAGTCATCGGTAACGAGGCTCTTCCCACGAAGCTTCAGCCGTCGAGCGAGCCAAAGTTGATCGGCATGGAGCTTGTGCGCTTTGCGCTTGAGCGCGCTGCCAGTGCAGATGAAGCTGTTGAGGTCATCACTGGCCTTGTCTCAGAATTCGGGCAGGGCAAATTTGAAAACTCGGCCGGTATCCGCACTTACGACAACTCATACATCGTCGCCGACCCGCACGAGGCGTACATCATTGAGGCTGTTGGTCATGACTGGGCGATTCGCCGAGTAGTAAACACAGCAACCATCTCCAACGTGTGCACACTCGGCGGCCCCGCGGACCGCGTTTCGCCGGGAGCAAAGCGTCGTGCGACGGAGGCCGGGCTGTACGAGATGGGCTTTGGCGACGAGTTCAATTTTTCCAACGTCTACGCTGACCGCGCCGAATCAACAAGCGGAATCGCTCGCCAGTGCCGTACGGAGACGCTCATCAACCAGCGTTCCGGCAATGTCGATGTGAAGACCGTTATGCAAGTGCTTTCAGACCACTCAGACGGCGTGAACCCGGGCGAACCGCTCGTTGAAGATGTCAACGGTCAGGTTTCTGTCTGCCTGCACCGCACCGAGGGCGACGAAAAAGGCACCTCAGCCGCGACGCTCGTCGCTGACCTGTGCTCAACCGGTGAACGCTTACCGGTCTACTGGTGCGGCCTGTATTCACCGTGCATGACCCTGTACCTGCCGGTCTTTGTCGAAGGAGATCTGCCAAAGGCGCTGTCGATAGGCGGCGAATCACCCTCTGATGACAGCCCGTGGTGGCAGTTCTACCGCATCACGCAATCAGGCTTGAACGCAGATGCAGAGCGTCGAGCACAGATACGCGCTGCATGGAAGCCGCTACAGGCCGAACTACTGGAATCCGCCTATGTCATGGCAGCGCAGGGACGTGAATTACTCAAAGGTAAAAAACCGGAACAGGCAAGGGCGCTACTTTCCGGCTACATGAGCCAGAGTTTCCTCCGTGCGATGGAGATTGCGCGTTCACTTGCCCCGCAGGCAGCAGCGCGGTGAACGAATTCTCCTACGATGTAGCGCTGAAAGCGGCGCTGTCTGCGGCTGATGCAGCGTCGAGTTCGCTGATGGCGAATTTTGGACGGCGGGATTCCCTGAACACGTGGATGAAGTCGCCCGGTGCGCTTGTCACCGACGCCGATCTGGCAGCAGACCGCGCTATAGCGGAATCACTCGCGGGAACCGGGCTGGAAGCTGCAGTGCTGTCGGAAGAGAGCACATCGGGAGACGCTTCTGGTGAACTGACATGGCTTGTCGATCCGCTTTGTGGGACGGTGCCGTACAGGTCTGGCATGCCACACTGGGGCGTAAACATCGCCCTGCGCAAGGGCACAGGACTTGCCGCCAGCGTGGTCGCCCTGCCCGCGCTCGGAAAAGTGCTGACTGCGACTGCCGGGCGAGGCGTAGCTCTGAATGGTGAGCCGTACACAGGCGCAGACCCCGGACTGCCGTTGCATGAGGCCACGGTAGGCCTCGAAGTGGACGGCGGTGCAGAGTGGTTGCGCTTGCTTGGGCCGGGAACGAACGGCGTTTCGCAACTCAGGTGGCCGGGTTCAGTCTCCCACACCAACACCTTCGCATCTGCCGCGTATCCGATAGCGCAGGTCTGCATGGGCGGTATGTCTGGAGTCGTCTTCTACAAGATCGACTCGATGCATTTTGCCGCAGGGGCGTTGATCGCGCAGGAACTGGGCGCAATCGTCAGTGACGACCATGGGAACCCGCTCGACTGGCGTTCCACCGCCTCGTACCCGGTAGCGATAGTCGCCTGGCCCAGCATCCACACCTCGTTACTGGCTGCAATAAACCCGTATCGCTAGCAACCGGTCCATGCCCAGAGCACAAAGTTGTTAGACCGACCGTAGCGGGGTGGGATGAAAAAATCACACCTACGCCGGCATGAACTCCTCTTCGGACTCGATCTTCGCCTTATCCAGCCCCATGTTGATGCCCGTCGCCGTCGGAGCCTTTATGACCCCGTTGAGCGGCATTAGCGGGCTCTCCAGGAAGTGCTGGTGAATGGCGTTCCACTTCACCAGGTACTCCTGGTACGGCGTGTGGATTGGTGACTGTGTGACCGAGAAATGGATTCCGGCTGGCGTCGAGTGGCCGTGCGGAATCGTTATCAAGTCATGCGCCGTCGCATAAGCTGCAATCTTGAGCGTCTCGGAAAGACCGCCCGCCCAGTAGATGTCAGGCTGCAGAATATCGAGGGCTTCCTGATCGATAAACCGTTTGAAGCCCCAGCGCGTGTACTCATGCTCTGCGCCTGAAACCGGGATGTTGATGCTCTGTCGAATCTGCCGGTGCGTGTCGATGCGATCAGGCATTGCAGGTTCTTCAAGCCAGCGCAGCTCGTATTCCTCGATGCGTTCAGCCAGCTTCACGACATAGTTCAGGTCCATGCTCTGCCAGCAGTCCAGCATGATGTCGTTGTCCTCGCCAAGCGTCTCCCGCAGCGTCTTCACAAGTTCCACGTTCTTGCGCAGGCCTTCCATGCCGGACATTGGCCCGTGGCGGAAAAACCACTTCTGCGCCGTGTAACCCATCTCCTGGTGTTGCTTCGCACGCTCTCGCACCTTGCCCATGTCCAAGACGTCATATCCGAGCATAGACGAGTATGCTGGAATCTCTGTCCGGGTCGGGCCACCAAGAAGTCGGAAAACAGGCTGATTAAGCGCATTGCCCTTCAGGTCCCAGAGCGCACAGTCAACTGCCGAGATGGCCATCATCGCCTCGCCCTGCCGCCCATGTACCAGTGACCTGTGCATGATGTCCCACAGGAACTCGTGTGCGAAGGCGTCACGGCCCATCAGTAGCGGCCTGAGCTGTGTTGCGACGATGTATGCGATGGAGTCAGGCATTGGGCCACCGCGTCCGCTCGCACCCTCGTCCGTATCGATCTCCACGAATACTGCCGAGTGCTTGTAGTGCCTGTCATCAACCTGGTTGCCCCACGCCACAGGCTTCTTGTTGCGGAACTCTGCGTACACATCCAATGGCTGCACGAGCCGCTCTTCCCAGAACGTGCCGTCAGTCTCCATCGTGCCGTGGACTTTGCGAAGCCGAACTGCGGTGATATTCAAGGCGCTGTCTCCGTTGGCATTTTTCGATCAGGCGGTAGCGAATGTTCAGATAACCCTGTGGCGGCACAGTCTACCGCGTACCCGGTCAGGCAGGTGGGATTCCCGTAGGTGTGCACAGTGCAGCGGAGAGCGTCGCCGCTGTCATCCCGATTGAAACGTAGGGACCTGACCATGCCCCAATGTTCATCCGCAACCCCGTATGAAGCACGCTGGATCGCCGTTTTCCAGTTCAGGTTGGCACTTTACGCGGTAGAGCGCGTATGCGATTTGCGCAAGACCTGCGTGGAGAGGGCGGAAAGTGCATACGGTACAACGGGAAGCCCGTACGCTGTCATCCCGACCAACACAGAGGGGTCTGACCGCCGCTGGCAGGAACAGCCAGCCTTCCAGCCGACCCGCCCCTCACTCCAACTCTCTCCCACCCGGGGAGAGAGGGCAATCGAAAAATGATCAACCCGTTCCTGCCGCTTTGCCCCCTCTCCCTTCTGACGGGAGAGGGCCGGGTGAGGGTGATTCCTCAAACCTCGGTTCCGCTCGGGATGACATGATGCTCACTGTTCCCTGCGCGCCGAGTTTAGCACCGTGTCTTACGTGTGCTGTGGCCTTAGGACTCAGACCGGCGTAGGATTTCGGGCAACCTCGTCACGGCAACCCGAAAACCGCTCGATCCGCACACCAGCGCCCGCAACAAACGGTAAAAAACAATGAAAGTCACCGCAGTCAAAGTCCTCTCCGCAGACCGCTTCAACTACGTCAAAGTCGAGACTGACGAAGGCATCCACGGCGTCGGCGAGGTTCACCCCGCGTCCGGCACCGGTGGCACTCCGTACCTGCCAATCGCGGGCGTCAACTACTGCGCCGAATACCTCGTCGGCAAAGACCCGCTGCACATCGAAAAGCACTGGCAGCACATGTTCCGCCGCTGCCTCTTCCGCGGCGGCTCCGACGTCATGGCGGCCATCGGCGCCATCGACATTGCGCTCTGGGACATCAAGGGCAAGGCATACGGCAAGCCTGTTTACGAACTGCTCGGCGGGCCGACGCGTGACAAAGTTCGCCTCTACACGCATCTCGGCGGCTCCACCCCGAAAGACCTTGCCGCTGAAGCCAAAGCGCGGGTGAAGGAAGGTTTTACGGCCGTTCGTGTCTATCCGTTCGGCGATTTTGGCAACGCCGACTTCGAGGAGGGTCTCGGACTGGAGACCATGTCATTCACAGCCATGCAGCACAATGCAGTCGAGCGAGTTGGCGCGGTGCGAGACGCTGTTGGCCCGAATGTCGACATCATGATTGACACCGTGAACCGGCTCACGCCTGCCGAGGCCATCGGGGTCGGCCGCGCACTGGAACCGTTTAACCTGTACTTCTTTGAGGACCCGATCGAGCCGGAGAACATGGACCAGTGGGAGTACGTGGCGGCGAACGTGCCTATGCCGATAGCGATGGGTGAGCGGCTTTACACCATTTACCAGTTCCTGGACCTGCTGAACCACAAGGGTGCGGCGTTCGTGCGGCCAGACCTCTCACTTGCGGGCGGCATCACCAACATCAAGAAGATTGCGGCCATCGCAGAAGCGAACTACGTGGGCGTAGTGCCGCACAACCCGCTTTCATCGGTGCTCACGGCGGCATGCGTACAGCTTGACGCGGCGACGCACAACATATCGGTGCAGGAGTATCCGCACGATGACGCGACGGGTGTGAAAGCTGATCTTGTTGACGCCCCGATGAAGCGAGAAGGCGGTTACCTGTTGCTACCGACCAGGCCGGGCATTGGCATCGACCTCAACGAGGAGGCGTTCGCAAAATACCCGCCGGTGCCATACACCCGCCCACCCCTGATAAACGCAGACGGTGCGCTGCGGGAGTATTAAATGAGCTGTGGCGAGCGAGATCACCGAGTTGGCCGCAGGCAGGTTCCAGTGAGAAGTAAGTTCCCTCCGTTTTAGTCGGGATGACACGGTTCATCCCAGTCGGCCAGTGCTGTGCAGGGCAGCTATCACCGCGTTCGCGATGAACTGATGGCCGCGCGGCTTGAAGTGCAGGCCGTCCTCGAATATGAACTTCTTGAACCGCTCTGAATCGACCATGCTGAACACATCCACCACATCGACGCTTGCCGCACGTGCCGTCGCCTCCCCAGCCTTCACGTATGACTCCACGAGCGAAGGTTCCAGGCTGCGGGCGGCGTAGTCGACCGGGTATTGCGTGATGTAGATCACGTCGCCGATGTCGCCGAACACCGAGAGGATGCGATCAAGCGACTCCGCATGTTGCTCAAGCCGCACTCTGATGCTCGGCTTGTCGTCCACGGTGCGCGGCACATCGTTAAAGCCGAGAGTCACCAGTGCCAGCGGGCCTTCCGTGTCACGCATCTCTGCGACCACCGCGTCCAGCCTCGCCAGCATCATGGTCGTCGTGTCGCCGCCGATACCGTGATTCACCGCCGAACCGGCGTTTGTGTCACTCAAGTAGTGGCCAACGCGGGCAATGAACCCGCCGATCTCATCGTCACGCGCCCCGGCAGCCGTACTGGCGCCGAAGCTGTACGCGGTGATCATACGCAGATCCGTTCACCTATCGCCGGGATTGCCGGGAGCTACTTTTTCGGCCACTGGATCAGCTCGACCCGTACGTTGTCCGGGGCCTGCACCCAGCAGAAACGAGTGCCGTCCGGAAGCATGTTTGGGCCGTCCAGCAAAGGCGCACCAAGCTGTGCCAGCCGCTTGATCTCCGCGTCGATGTCCTCGACGTCGAATCCAAAGTGCTCAAGCCCCTGCTTCACGCCAGAATCGCCAGCCGGTAGCGTCTGACCCTTGAGCGGGCCAGAAATGTTCACTGGAACGCCGTTTTCTGAGCGACACCTTATGAACCGGTCGCCGGTCTGGCGCGTGGTGTCCGCGACGATCTCGAAATTAAACGTGTCTACCCACCAGCGAACTGTCTTCTCCGGGTCGAGCGACTTCAGGTGGACGTGGTTCAGGTTGTATGGCATGTCTGGTGTCTCCGGTCTATGTTGCGCCGCGGCTCCCAACTAAACGCGAGAGCCGCGGCCGCTGGAAAAGCTATTTCCGTTCGATCAGTTCGATCCGCACATCACCGGGTGCGGCGATGAATGCGATCCTCACGTTTGGTGCGTTCTGGATCGGGCCTTCCTTCAGCGTTGCACCAAGGCCGACCAGCCGTTTGATGTCAGCGTCCATGTCGTCTGAGTCAAAACCAAAGTGCTCAAGTCCGAGGTGCGGGTTGGCGTCCGCCGGGCCAAGCTTTTCGCCGGTGCGTGCGCCGGAGATGTTGATGGCGAGGCCGCCCTCGGTCTTTGTGACGATGAAGCGGTCGCCGACCGGTCGTGTTGTATCGCTCATGATTTCGACGTTGAACGCCTTCACGAACCAGTCGGCGGATGCCTTGGGGTCGTTGGACTTCAGGTGGATGTGGTTTACGAGATATGGCATGTGAAATCCTTCGCTGCTGCGGGTGTGTTGTCTAGCCCGCGACTCTGCATTGATTGCGTGCGTGCGCTTTACGATGCCGGAGCGTATGCGCTGCAAGCCCGCCAGTCAATTTTTCGGCCGGTGTGAATTTGAACTCAGGCGCCAATCGCTCGTTGTCAAAGCAAGTAGCACAGTAGAATCGCACCCCATGACATACACCGTTATCGCCCGTGACCCCGCAAGCGGCCAGCTTGGCATCGGCATAGCCACATATTCGCTGGCCGTCGGCGCGTCCTGCCCGTACATCAAGCCCGGTGTTGCCGCTGTATCGACCCAGGCGGCGACATATCCCGCGCACGGCCCGGCGCTGCTGGAAATGGTTTCTGCCGGGACTAGCCTCAATGACGCGTTCGAGAAATTGCGCACCGCAGACCCGGATTTCGAGTACCGACAGGTGGGAGTCGTCACCTCTAAGGGCAAGGCTTTCGTCCACACAGGTAACAAAACGCGTGACTGGGCCGGGGCGCTAACAGGCGAAAACTGGCTGGTGATGGGCAATGTGCTTGCGGGAGAAAAGGTTGTGGCGCAGATGGCAAAGGCACTTGAGCCAGCGAATACGCAGCAGTCACTTGCGACAAGGCTCCTCGCTGCGCTGGAAGCTGGGCGCGACGCAGGTGGCCAGGTGGGGCTTGGACAGGTGCATCTGCCGGAGCGGTCGGCGGTATTGCTGGCGTACGGGGGCGAGCCGTATCCGGTGCTGGATCTGCGCGTTGACGATCACCCGGATGCAGTCACCGAGTTGCGTCGCATCTTCGACCGCTTCTCTATCGCCGATCCGTACTACCGTGACCGCGCCGAACGCCCTTCATCGACTCTACCGCAGGACCGCTGGATGACCGAGCACGGCATGTCCTGATTAGTCATCATCGTCATCCGGTTCAGCCGCTTCGGCGGTCTCTGCCTGTAGCCGTGCGACATGCTCCTCAATGA
>JAURLM010000048.1 GCA_030831265.1 Chloroflexota bacterium | reverse complement strand
GGGCGTTCTTCCGGCAGGAACTCGGCAATCTGTTCTGAGGTATCGGAGTGACGCACTAGGCCGGTCGCGTCGATCTCCTCGGACGTGATGAGCGCGGAGCCACATTCCTTCGCTACCAGCCGAAAGGACGCGTTTGTGATGCCCGCCATAGGTGCCAGGCGGACGGGTGAATCAATCTCCAAGTTTCCGATGCGCATAACCCACGAGTATACAGAAACGCCTCGTCGGTTAATCTGCGATGGCGGCGTTTACAAGCACCTGCAATTCCCGCCGAACCGGGTATGTGCTGGAAGGCATTAGCTGTGTGAGGAAGATGACGATGACGTCTTCCACGGGATCAATCCAGAATGCTGTGCTTGCTGCTCCGCCCCAGCCGTACTGGCCGGTCGAGCCGGAAATCTGCGCCGCACTTGGGTCCATAAGGATTGAGAACCCGAGACCGAAGCCCACACCGGAGTGTGAAACTTCCGATACCTGGTCCTTGAGCGCCAGTTCTGCCAGCGAAAGCCCGTCTCGCAGGTGGTTGCGAGTCATCAACTCCACAGTCTTGCGGCCAAGTAGCCGTGCGCCTTCCAATTCACCCTTGTTGAGAAGCATCCTGGTGAAGCGGTGGTAGTCCGCCATTGTCGAAACTAGGCCACCGCCGCCCGAAAGCAGGCTGGGCATCTTGCGGTACTTACTGGTTTCGGGGTCGTCCTGCAACTTGCGACTGCCATCAGGAGTCGGCTCATAGCAGGCGGCAAACCGGGACAGCTTGGCATCCGGGACGCTGAACGCCGTGTCCACCATGCCGAGCGGCTTGAAGATGCGTTCTGACAGGAATTTGTCGAAGGTTTGCCCGGAAATCACCTCAACGAGGTAACCGCACATGTCAGTTGATATCGAGTAGTTCCAGCGGGTTCCGGGAGAAAACAGTAGCGGGATCTTCGTGAGCTTGTCAGCCCAGCCAGCCAGCGTGTCCGTGCCCTGGGAATCCCGGATGAGGGCGAGGTTGGCGGACTCCACCTGTGATCTGTTGTTCACCCCGTATGTCAGACCGGATTGGTGGGTCAGCAGGTCACGAATCGTCATCTCTCGTTCGACCGGTCGCGTCTTGAAGTCCGGGTAGGCACCTGACACCCATACTTTCAGGTCCTTCCATGCCGGGATGAAGCGTGAGACAGGGTCGGACAGTTGGAAGCGGCCCTCTTCGTAAAGCATCATCAGAGCGACGGACGTGATGGGCTTCGACATAGAGTAGAAGCGGAAGATGGTGTCTTCCTGCATTGGCTTGTTGCGCTCTGAGTCCATCAGTCCGAGTGCGGACAGGTGACCGACTTCGCCGCGCCGTGACACCAGCGTGAGAGTCCCGGCGAATCGACCGGAATCGATGTAGGACTTCTGCAAGAAAGAGTCGATGCGATCAAGTCGGCCGGGCAAGAATGCGGAAGCCATAGCTGCGGACTCCATTGGTTAGTTAGTACGAATATCGAGAGATGCGCGACATGGTATACGCAGGCAGGTCAGCCGTCCGTATTTTTAGCTGACTGCGACCATGAGGTGCTTACCACTCGGTGGGCGAGGATAGGCCGATGTTCGATATTGCCAGTGATAGGTCCGCAGCGTTGACCACGCCGTCGCCATTCAGGTCAACCACGTTGTCGCTGGCATCCCTGCGCTGTCCGGGTGTGAAGACAGTTCCGAATCCGTTTGCGACAGCAGTGGCATCGGCGATGTCTATAACTCCGTCGCTATTGCTGTCACCGGCGGGCAAAACCACAGCGTCCACGGAAACCTGCTCACCGGGAACGTCCCCCAGCACGACTCCGCCAAGTTCGGCGGAAAGGAAGCCCGGAGCGCTGGCGGTCAGCGTGTATATGCCGGGGAGAAGCCCTGTTATTTGCACAGTGGAGGCGGTGTCAGGGGCGAATGTAACGGTCACGCTTGTGTCTGGCCTAGTGACAGCGAGTTCTGGCGATTCTATGCCGAAGCTGGCTCCCGCCTCCACACCCTGCAAGGTAAGCGGCGCACTGACGGATTCGATGGGGTCAACCGTTATCTCTACGGTTACCGGGTCGCTGGCGAAGAATCCATCCGTGGCTGTGTACGTGAACGAGTCTGTGCCAATGAAACCGGGTGTCGGCGTGTAGATGAAGGAGCCGTCTGAAACCAATGACAGGTTGCCGTTGGTTGGTTCCGAAGTTAGCACCGCCGTTATGTCATGGCCATTGGCATCAGAGTCGTTAGCGAGTATTCCCGGCGCAGAGACGTCCAGTGAACCGTTCATGTCGATGCTGTATGAATCTGGCTGTGCGACAGGATTTTCGAGATTGAGCACATCCCCGGCAGCAAGTGCATCGACGAGTCCATATCCGCTTTCAGCATCGTAGCCCGGAGCGCTAATGTTCTCAGCTGTCGTAGTCAGCAGGAACCTGATCTGTTCTTGCCCCAGAGCTCCGGTAGCGTGCATGTCTGCGCCGAGTTCCAGCAGCAACGCCGCAAGTCCGGCGGCGTGTGCGGCTGCG
>JAURLM010000047.1 GCA_030831265.1 Chloroflexota bacterium | reverse complement strand
GACCTTGATGTACGGGTAGGTCTTGTCGTCTTTTAGCCTGACGTTGAAGCGGGGCTGGTGCTTCTTGATGAGGCTGTTTTCCAGGAGCAACGCTTCCTGTTCAGATTCTGTGACGATGTATTCGAAGTCACTAATTGCTCTCACAAGGTCCGCTGTCTTGCCGACATGGGACGCCGGGTTGGAGAAGTAAGACCTGAGCCTGTTGCGAAGAGATGATGACTTGCCGACGTAGAGAACCTGCTCCTTGGTTCCGCGCATGATGTACACGCCGGGCTCCAGTGGCACAGCGGACAAGCGCTCCGGGAAAAGCGGTTCGTTCTTTTGTGTCGACTTTGTGGTCATACGGAAAGCTGGCCGGGTTTCTTGACTGAGATGTCGTCCCCGACTGACTTTCGCAATGTGCGTTATCGTGACGGGTTACTTACAAGAATACACAGCGCGCAAAACCACACTGAGTGGCACGTGACGCGACATTACAGCGATGGGCAATAGTGAAAAAGCGTTGAATTGGTGTCGTTGCGGTTCAGAAGGTCGGTTAACCCACCCTCTGAACCGTGAACTACATGACGAAAGTAAGAACGATTAGGACTGCCAGCATTCCGCCAGAAAGAACTGCCATTTTGCGGAGCTCTTTGCCTGCCAGCTTCGTGAAAACCTCTGAGCGCGCACGAGTCTGCCTGGCTACACGCTGAGCCCTGAGCCTTCGCTGGCGAGCGGCTGTTACCTGGCGACCTTCAGCAGCGTCATCTTCTGCCGCGGTATCCAGCGCATCTTCCGCCTCATACTCTTCGCGTCCAGTTGGAGCGTTTTCCTGCACGAAGACATTTACGTGGCGTTCGCGCCTGGAGCGCCTTCTCTGTTGTGGTGGCATTTGATTCCCGGGGGGCGATTATTCAGGTTCAGTGACAGGAGCTGGCTTGTCATCTGTGCCAGCCCAGCGCAGACCCTTGTCAGCCATTTCCTGTGCTGCATCAACGGTGACCTGCGCTGCGTATTCAATGGAAACGTCAGAAGTGTTCCACATGAAATGATACAGGAATGGATCAATGGGGCTGCTCTTGAAAGCCCGCTCAAAATAGCGGTGCTGAGCGTTATCTGCGTGTTCGATGTAGTCTTCCGCCTCAGCCGTGTTCATCTTCTGACGTACCATCACGCGGCGAATACGATCTTTCTTGTTGGCAACTACGCCTACCCGCAACACATCCGTATGATCTTTGAGGATGGCGGCACCGCCGCGGCTCAGGATTACGACATTGCCAGCCTGTGCTATGTCACGAATGACCTCGGCAGTTGTTTCCTGGAACTGGATTTCGTCCAGTTCGGCTGCGGATGAGGCGGGTTGTTCATCCATCTCGTTGTATGGCCGCGAAATCAGATGCTCGACGCCAGGGCCAAAGTACGGGTCTCCGCCCATTCCGGCCACTGCAGACCGGTGAAGCATGCGCTGGACGGACTGGGCGAGCCGGTTTACCAGTGATGGGACGCGTCGTTCCTGGTCCGCAAGAGCGCCAACGGTTGAACCAACGCGCCGGGCTATCTCCGCAAGCATGAGCCGGTCAACGAAGTCCAGTCCGAGCTCGATGGCGACGAGTCGGCCGAGGTCGGGCGCACCAGCACCTACGCGGCCTTCGATGGTAATCACCGGCATATTTCATCCTCTTTCAATCGGCCAGTCACCCAATGTGCCAGTGGCGCCCGTGGCTTGATGCGGTGCGCCCGCTGACTCACACAGATTAGCTGACATTGCGATAGTTTACCGGTTTCTGGAGGAACAACAGAAACTGTTGTTGGGCAGGGTCTGAATCATGCCCTCGGGTGAGCCTTGTCGTACTCGTCTCGAACGTGTTCTGAAGTCAGGTGAGTGTAGATCTGTGTTGTGGAAATGGATGAGTGCCCCAGGAGCTCCTGCACATGGCGCAGGGAAGCACCGCCCTGTAGCAGGTGAGTGGCAAAGCTGTGGCGCAATGTGTGTGGCGTAAGGTGGCCGGTGATCCCTGCGTTGATTGCGATGCGGCGCAACCGCTGCCAGAAGCCCTGTCTGGTTAACCGCTTGCCCCTGCGGCCAAGGAACATAGCATCCGTGCGTGCCCTGACAGCGAGCAACGGTCTAATGGTGAGCAGGTAGTTCTCCGCCGCTTCGACGGCGAATTCATGGAGCGGGACAACGCGCTCCTTGGATCCTTTGCCCATCGTCCGGACAGTTGCGCTACGCAGGTTAACGTCACCAACATCCAATGAGACGAGTTCGCTGACGCGCAGCCCGGCTGCGTACATGAGTTCAAGCATGGTGTGGTCACGGCGCTCTTCAACGGTGGTGCCTTTGGCGGCCGATTCGAGAACAGACTCGACGTCATCTGCTGATAGCACTTCCGGGACAGGGCGACCAGCGCGAGGTGTACGGATGTGCGAGGCTGGGTTTTCTTCAAGCACGCGCTCTTCAACGAGATATCGCATGAAGGAGCGCAAGGCGGCGATCTTGCGGGAGCGGGTCGCTGCTGAATAGCCGCGATCATCCATGTCTTCAAGCACTGAGTTGACATGCAGCGGCGTGATGTTGCGCCAGTCTCGCAGGGCGTTTTCGGGGTCAGCCTCGTTGGCGAAGAAATCGACGAAGCCAGCCAGGTCATTGCGGTATGCAGCCACCGTGTTCGGTGACATGCCGCGTTCAACGGCTACGTAATGAAGAAATGCGTCCGCTTCGTTTTGCATTGTGTCCGGTGATTAGCGTCCGGTGGTGGTAAAGCTGCTGTAGTAGCAGCTGCCTGGTAACGCTAACACCGGTGAGCATCTGGCTTGCTTCTCATGGGTGATACAGCGTTGAGCCTGTGCGGTCAGTGAGCGGCACTTCTGATCAATTGTGTGCTGCGCTGTTCCAGCCATGTTGTCCATTCCACCTGAGTCCACCCGCGCTCTTCCACCAGCAGCATGTACGACTCTTCACTGAACAGCAGATAGAACTCATCAGCAAGCAGTTTGCTCTTTTCCGGATCAACCAGGCCGGCATTTACTAGTAGATTCACGAAATAATCGAACGAATCACTGCGCCTGCGCTTGTTCTCGGTAAGCAGGTTTCCCACATCCGGATCGGCCGCCCCTGTCAGAATGACGCGATACACAGGGGTTGCTCTTATGGCGATTGCACCCGAATGCACTGCCAGCAGTTGCGACGCTTGTTCGGGTGTTTTTGCATTTGCCAGATCTTTCACCCACGGTCTTTCGAGGATGGGTATTGGCTCATCATCACCACTTACCGCCTGATCGAACACCGTTTGCAGGATTGAGACCTTATTCCCGAAGACGAAGTAGACCGTCTGGGTTGCGACTCCCGCACCTTTGGCTACGTCAGCGATGGTCGTGGAAATGAACCCGGATTCAGTGAAGAGCGAACGAGCCGATTCCACAATCTTGCGACGTGTTGCCCTAGCCTGAATGGTTTTTTTAGAAATCTTGACAGTGTGTAGCATGCCATGTAGTTTAACACTAAAGTTAGACTCTAGTGTGTGAGTCAAATAAATCAAACCAAGGAGTAATGGAGCTGGCAGACGTACCTGTCCTAAAAGGCATTCATCATGTTGGAATCACGGTTTCGGACATAGCGCGTAGTGAAGAGGGGTATGGGCGGGTGTTCGGCTTTAAGAGAGCCTTCGAGGAGAAGCACAACGACAGTGACAAAGGTGGGTACGCAGTCGTCGTTTCCAACGGGGTGGACAGCTTCAACATAGGGTTCGAGTACCACCCGGACAACCTTGGAGAAGAGTTCGATGCTCGTCGCAATGGAATGGATCACCTGTGTTTCGATGTTGGGAACAGACGGGACATTGAACGCTG
>JAURLM010000046.1 GCA_030831265.1 Chloroflexota bacterium | reverse complement strand
TGTGACGACCTCCAACTGGACGTTTGCGGACGAGGCCGGACTTTCGTGGTGGGGCAACCAGTGGGCAGAGCGCATCCTGCACTCGAATATAGCGACGCGTGCGCTGGAGTACGGAATCGCGACGCAGGGTGAACTCGAAGAAATATCGAAGGCGTGGAACGCGTGGGTGACGGCTCCGGGCGCATTCTGGACCTTCACCCACGTGGCAGTGATTGGACGCAAGCAGGAATAGAGCGACAGGAAGCACACGGCATGGAGATCTACCTCGGGCTGGGCACGGATTTCTCGGACGATAAGTTGCGGTTCACGGCGCAGATAGGCGCCGATGGTGTAAACGGTGCTCCATTGCCAACCGCCGCTGATGATGGGTTCTATGCAGCGCAGGGGATGAAAGACCTGCGGGCACGCGTCGAGTCGTTCGGCCTGAAGATGTATTCCATCCGGTTGGTTCCTTGGTCATGGACGTACAAATGGATGCTTGGGCTGCCGGGTCGGGACGAGCAGATCGAGAACTACATGAAGACGATCCGCAACATGGGCGAGGCGGGAATCCCGATCCTGACCTACAACATGCATACGATGCGGTTTTACCGGACTTCCAGCGACGCACCTGCCCGAGGAGGCTCACGTGCGACGGCGTTCAAGTTTGATGTGGTCAAGGACTACAAGCCGATGACTGAGGAGTCCAGCAGGGTCGATATCTCGCTCATCCCGGAGCAGCTTCGCGGGCCGGTTAGCGATGAGCAGTTATGGTCGAACCTGGAGTATTTCTTGAAGGCGGTTGTGCCGGTGGCCGAGGAGTCTGGCGTGCGCCTGGCGCTGCACCCGGACGATCCGCCAATTCCGCAGATCGGCCAGGTCTGCCGCATCATGCGTAGCCCGGAGGCTTATCGACGGTTGATCGAGATTGATGACAGCGATGCGAACGGGATTCACTTCTGCCAGGGATGTTTCACCGAGATGGGTGTCGACCTCGAAAAAGAGATCAGCTACTTCGGGTCGAGGAACAAGATTGTGGCGGTGGATTTTCGCAACGTGATTGGCCATGTGAACGATTTCCGGGAGGCATGGCCGGACGAGGGGCAGGCGGACATGGCTGCGACGGCGAAGGCGTACAGGGACGTTGGCTTTAATGGGCCGTTCTGCCCTGACCACATCATCCACATGGACGGAGACACGGACTGGGGTCACCGCTACTGGGCGTATGCAGTGGGCCACATGCGCGGGCTTGAGGCTGGCTTGAGGCTGGTGAAGTAGCGGACGACCCGTTGAGGTGCCGATTGCAGTGCGCCCATACAAAACACAGAACAGGCCCCGGGGAATTCAACCCGGGGCATATTCATGCGCAAATCCAACGGTGGAAAACTAGGTCTTTGCCGGGCGAACCATCAACCGGGCTGTCAGCCCTTCAATCTCGATAGTCTCTTTCACCTCGAAGCCGCGCTTCGAGTAAAACGCGACGTCGTAATCCGTTGCTGTTTCGAGGTATACACGCTGTTTTGCCGCGTCAGCCCTGTCGAGGCCATGCTGCAGCAACGCGCTGCCTATACCTGTGCCCTGCGCCGATGGATGAACCCCTATGCATCCGAGGTACCAGTGCGGTTCAGGCATCAGGCGCTTGTGCGCCTTTTCGGTGAGCGTCATAGCGGAATTGAAACGCATCATTCCACCGAGGCCGAGTCTAAACGGCACCTGTATGAGCGGCGTGCGTATGAGCCTCGTCATGGTCATCGTTGTCTGACCCGGAGGAAGCCACATCGTCGCGCCTTTTCCGGTGGCATCACGCTCGGTGACTCCCCAACGCACCCCGTACTTCAGAAACGAACTCCACATCCACGGCGAGACCTTTCTTCGTTTCGCCGGATCGGGTGCCATGAATTCCATCAGCGGGTCAGGAAAGAACGCCTCGGTCAGGTTGACCGTTCCTTCCTGGATGTGACTCTTTTCAAGAGAAACAATCTTGTGTTCTGCCATCTACAGCTCCGCTAGTCATTCAAAAGAGATATTGCGACGAAATTATACACATTCGGTGATTGGGTAGCACGCACATCGGAATTAGCGAGCGTCGAAGCTTCCCACGCCATTTTCCGGCACGCCGTGACGGGTGATTGGTAGCATGGAGGGATGACATCTCCCGGCACCTCCAACGGCACCAACAGCGCTCTTTCAGACTCCCTGCTCAGCGGCCTTTCCGAACGACAGAAAGAGGCCGCGTCATATACTGACGGCCCGCTCCTGATCGTCGCCGGTCCCGGCAGCGGCAAGACGCGCGTAATGTCGCATCGGCTCGCGTATCTGACCGGCGCAAAGGGCATTCCCCCGTATCGAATCCTTGCTGTCACCTTTACCAACAAGGCAGCGAGGGAGTTGCGGGAACGATGCCAGCGGCTTGTACCTTCCGCGGCGGACCAGTTACGCGTCTTCACGTTCCACAGCTTCTGTGCGCTGATGCTGCGCTATGACGGCGAATATGTGGGGCTGAAGCAAGGGTTCACCATCTACGACGATGATGACCAGTCACGGGTGATTCGCCGCATCCTCCTGGACATGGACATTGATCCCAAGCAGTTCCCGGTCAGCCAGATACGCTCGATCATCTCGTCGGCGAAGAACAAGATGACCACGCCATCCATGTTCCTGAAGATGGCAGAAACGTACGTCGAGGAAGTGACTGGTCGGGTTTACGAGAAGTACCAGGAGGCGCTGTCACGCGCCAACGCCGCAGATTTCGATGACCTGCTGCTGAAGTCATTTCAGCTGTTGGAAAGCAACGCGGACGTGCTGGAGAAGTACCAGCAACGGTATGAGCACGTCCTAGTCGACGAGTTCCAGGACACGAACGCTCTGCAGTTCAACATTGCCCGTCTGCTATCCGCAAAACACCGCAATCTTTGCGTGGTCGGCGATCCTGACCAGTCGATCTACTCGTGGCGTCACGCTGATCCGTCGAACCTTACTGATTTCCGCAAGACCTTCCCGGAAGCAAAGATAGTCACGCTGGACCAGAGCTACAGGTCTACGCAGATCATCCTCGAAGCGGCGGACGCTGTTATCTCCAACAACGAAGACCGCATGGAGAAGACGTTGTGGACGGAGAACGAGCGCGGTAGTCGTGTCGTGGTGGCGGAGGTTTTCGACGAGGAGGGTGAGGCGAGGGCGGTCATCAACGAGGTTGAGCGGTTGGTGAAGCAACACAAGGTGAGCCGCAACAACATCGCCGTGATGTACCGGATCAACGCCCAGTCGAGGTCGCTGGAAGTGGTGTGCAACCGCTCAGGTGTGCCGTACCGGCTTGTCGGCGGTGTGTAGTTCTACGAACGCAGGGAGGTGAAG
>JAURLM010000045.1 GCA_030831265.1 Chloroflexota bacterium | reverse complement strand
GGTCAGGACACGCGGTATTGGCTTCGATATTGTTGCCCAAATCCGCAACATATTTGGCGGCGATGTGCCGGAGTATACGGACCTGATCACCCGAACCCGTGATGAGGCTACTGACCGAATGGTTGGAGCTGCGCAGAAGGCCGGGGCTGATGCGATTGTCGGCGTACGCTACACCACTTCGATGATTGCCGCCGGGATGTCTGAGATCCTTGCTTACGGCACTGCCGTTAAATTGCGTTAGTACGCTTCTGTACCCCTTTTACCATCACGCCGACGTGGAATGTTGCTAGATATGACTCGTGTTAAACCGTCACGGTCTCGCGCCCTGACGCTCATCGCTCTTTCGGCGTTTTCAGTGTTGCTGGTCGCATTCCTGGCTTGCGGATCGAAGCAACCTGATTTCGATCCAGAGACATTTGACCCATTGACCAACGTGCCGGCTGTGATGTCCGTGAAAAGCCCCGAGTTCAATGAGGGCGACAGTATTCCGGTCCGGTTCACCTGTGATGGTGCCAATCTCCCGCCAGTAATCAGCTGGGAAAAGCCCCCGAACGGCACCCGGGTAACCGTGTTGATAGTGGATGATCCTGACGCACCGGTAGGGATTTTTTCGCACTGGGTGGTGTTCAACATTCCGGCAGCGGACAATTCCGTCCGTGCAGTCATCGAGGGCAAAGCATCCAGTGAAATCATCGTTGGACTTAACGATTTCGGGGAAAACGCGTACGGTGGTCCCTGCCCTCCTGCAGGAGAGAGTCACGACTACCGTTTCAACGTTTTTGCTCTGATCGCTCCGTTGGAACTGGACGAAACCGCCACAATGGACGATGTCCTGGTTGCGATGCGGGGTTCAGTGATCGGTCACGGCGTCCTGACTACTGTGTACTCGCGCCCGTAGTCTGAATGTGTGTCAGCACGCCCGTATGTTCACTTGCGCAGTCATAGCATTTGTCTGGTCATGACTCCGGGAGTAACCACGGAACTGAGTGATCTGGCAATAAGCGGTATGAGAAGGGGATCGAGATAGAGATGGCTGTCCGCAGGCTACTGGCTTTTCCAATGATTGCAGCGTTCGTTATTCTGCTGGCCGCATGTGGGTCTGGCAAAGCGATACCCGCAGCAAACTCAGTCGCTACACTTGGCGAGTCGCTGAAGGCCGCTGGTCTTCGTGTTGAAGGCCCGAATCCAAACGATGTTCTATCGTCTCGTTTCTTCTCAATTCCGGGTGTTCAGTTCAAAGCGAGTGGCGAAATTGTCTACGCCTATGAGTTTGAGACTGATGAAGAGGTTGCCGAACAGCGTGCGCTGGTTTCACCGGACGGTTACGGAATTGGCCTGAAGTACGTGAACTGGACTGTCGCTCCCAGCTTCTATCAGAACGGTCGCTTGATAGTCATCTACGACGGTGAGGCGCAGTTGATGCTGGACACTCTCGTTGCTGCCATGGGCGAACGGTTCTCGGGTACAGACCCGGAATAGGCAGCGTACCAGCGTTTAAGGCGCTTGATCGGGACACAAAGACACACCATTCCTCGGATTGCCATGGAAAAGGGTATGCTGTGCCTGCGCGCAATCCCGACCCGGAACGAACCATTGCGTGTCTTATGACCGTAATAACCCATTCTGTTGCCTTGCTTCATGCTGGAACACTCGTTCATTCATCTTCCCGAAATCGACTCAACGACTGAAGAAGAGTTGTGGAGTCGTGGCGTAACTTCGTGGGATCTGCTGGAGCAAGATGCTGCCGGGAATGCAACGGAGCTACGTGAAGCGCTGGCAATGTCTCGTGAGCGACTTGCCGCTCGTGATGCTGTTTATTTCGCTGATCTGATGTCCCCCCATGACACATGGCGCCTGTATTCAGAGTTCAGATCGGAAACAGCTTTCCTGGATATTGAGACCACCGGCCTGGGCCATAGCGCCTACACCACGATCTGCGGCGTGCTGGACAATGCCGGGTTCCGAGCCTATGCCCGTGGTGACGAGATGGATCTGCTGCCCGAATACCTTGAGCAGTTCAAGCTGGTAGTGACATTCAACGGGAAGTCGTTCGATGTACCGTTCCTGCGCCGCGAACTGGGAGCCGGTGTCCTGCGGCGGGCCGCCCACATGGACCTGATGCTGGTTCTGCGGAGGCTGGGTCTCAAGGGTGGACTAAAACTCATAGAGCGTTCACTGGGAGTTGGCCGCCCGTCCAGTTTGAGCACGCTTGACGGGCGAGACGCCATCACATTGTGGTCCATGTCCCAGGAAGGCGAGCCGGAAGCCCTGGACACGCTTATCCGGTACAACGCGGAGGACGTGTTGGTGCTGCCGCGTCTTGCTGCGATTGCCGTAAGAGATCATGCGATTGGCACTCCGATGAGCGAATGTCCTGTGCAGGAGTTCCCTGAGCCGGACATTTCGATGTTGCCGTTTGACCCATCTATAGTCCATCACCTTGCAAGCATACGTGGAAAGACCACCGCTGCGGTGCAGTAGAGTTCTTCCTGCAATGACCGCATGATTCCTCGCGCGGGCTGAACGGTCGCATGTAAACTGAACTTCCGGTCCACCGTTGCTGTGGCACTGCACTGATAATCAGCACACTATTCAACACAGTAATTTGGCAGAACTAAATCTCACGGAACAACCGCAATTGGACAACTGCGTGGTTATCGCTGCATGGGCAGGATGGCCGGACGCAGCCGAGTCCGCTACCCGCGCCTTGAAAGAACTGGTGCGCCAGTTGAGGGCGGTGAAGTTTGGCACAATCGATGCCGAGCAGTTTTATGTTTTCACCGAACACCGGCCGGAGATATCCAATGGCCCACGCGGGACGCGTTCACTCACATGGCCCGCGAATGAGATCTACTACTATCGAGCACCGGAGGGTCGTGGCAGGAACGCTCTTCTCATAGTTGGGGACGAACCTGACCTGCGATGGCGAACCTACACGGGCTACCTGTCGTCTGTCGCCAAGGCGAACAATGCTGACCTGCTCGTGACCGTGGGAGCGTTGCTGGACTCTGTCCCACACACGCGACAGCCAAGGATTATGGGGACGACAACCCATGACGATCTTGGGCCGAATTACGCGGGGATCAAGTACCCGAAGCCCAACTATGAAGGGCCGTCCGGGGTTACTTCGGCGACTATTGATGCGTTCAACAAGCATGACATCAAGTCTGTCAGCATCTGGGGACACGCTCCGCACTATCTGCAGGTGTCTTACAACCCGTCGATAACGATGGCGATCTTGAAAGAGATCCAGAAGTTCATCCAGGTAGAACTGGACTATTCGGCGCTGGAAAAACAGGCTGAAGAGTTTCAACAGAACCTTGTGAAAGCGCTTGATGGCCAGCAGGAACTTGCCGGCTATGTTCAGAAGTTGGAAGAGCGTTTCGATACTGAAGAAGAGGCGCGCGGCCGCCCTGAGCCGCGGGAATTGATGGCGGAGCTGGAAGCGTTTTTGCGCGATCAGCGTTTACCCGGCGATGAAGAAGACGTCGAGGAGGACACCGACAGTTGAGCAAGTTCTCGGACAGACTTTCGAACCTGGGCCAGTCTGGCCCCGCCCGAATGGGTTTTGGCAAGTCAGCGGCGCGGGAAAAGAACCCGGTCATGCTGGTGATTGGCAGAGGCGGTGATTCCGAAAATGACGCAAAAAGCGTTGACCTGTTGCTTCGCACAGAAGCCCGGTCCGACAGCGAGGGTGAGCCATGGGGCCTTGCCGTTGGCGCATCTACCGCAGTTGATGCAGAGACGCTTGAGAACAATGGCTGTCAGTTCCTGATCTTCGAATCCGAAGACGCATCGGCGGCGGGGCTCCTTGCAGAAGAACTGGGCAAGGGTATTGAGGTGACTGACGGGCTTCCAGAGCACCGTGTCCGCGCCCTGGAGGACGGCCCGTTCGATTTCTTCCTGTATCGCCCAGCAGAGATCAAATGGCCGCTTACAGTTGGTTCCGCCCTGAAACTCCAGGACCTGATCTCATGCTTTTCAAAGCACATATTCCTTGAGTTGTCCGACTTGCCGGGAAAGGCTGACCTGGAAGTCCTGAAGAACCTGCCGGTTTCCGCGATCATTGTGGACCTGGGTAAGGTTTCTTCTGCCGATGCTGCAAAGCTGAAGGAAGAGGTTGGCAAACTGGAACCACGTAAGCCAAACCAGGGAAGCGAGCGTTCGGCCTTTCTGCCAGCGAGTGGACGGGCGACTTCCGAGTCGTTTGATGAAGGCGATGACGGGTTTGAAGGCGGCGGTGATGATGATGACTGGGATGACGAATAGCCCGGTCAAGACTTAACACCGCTGGAGATACAGGGGAACTGCCCGCCCCTGCTGTTCGTAATGCTCAATATCGCAAACAAAAGTGATAGGAATTCCGCAATTCCTGCCAGACACGAATCCAGACACGGAGAATGACCATGCAAGTCAGCATCATAGGGCTAGGCCTGATCGGTGCCTCAATGGGCCAGGCACTTCGGGCAAAACATGGTGACAAGATCACCGTCGTCGGATATGACTCGGACCAGGATGCACACAACGCCGCTGTGAAACTCGGCGCGGTCGACCGCTCGGAATGGAACCTTGACCTGGCAATTCGTGATGCGGATACCGTGATCATTGCCACTCCAACCAATGCCATTTATGACATATTCGAGGCATGCGCTCCGCATTTCAAATCAAACGCGCTCGTCATCGACACATCTTCCTCTAAGCGAGCCGTGACTGACTGGGCTGACGAGCTCTTGCCTCGTAACGTTGATTTCGTTGGAATCGATCCTCTTACAGGGGCCGGTTTCAGAGGCCAGAAAGACGCCCATTACAACCTGTTCCAGGGCAAGCGAGTTGCACTCACCACCACAGTCACTACTCGTGAAAGCGCAGTCAAGGCGACGGTGAAGTTGATCGAGGACATTGGCGGTCGGCCGGTGTTCATGGACATCGACGAGCATGACAGTTTCGCTGCTGCTGTGAACGGTCTTCCGCTAGTCACCGCTGCATGTCTGTTGACGGTTGCCTCAACCAGCCCATCATGGCGTGAGATTAGCCGATTTGTGGACACCAACTTCCAGTCAGTCACCGAACCGGCATCGATTGACCCCGCGCTTGGGCATGCGATGGCGGTGACCAATCCGGACATGATGGTTCACTGGATGGACGAGCTGATCAAGGTGTTGACCAGCGTGCGCAACGGAATTGCTGATGAGGAAAAGAGGTACGACACGGACTCGCCTTTGGCGGACGTGTTCGTCAACGCGTGGGAACAGAAGTTGCGCCTGGAAAACGGCATCGAGCCGGGTGGCGCGGCAGAGAACCCGATTCCAACTGCTGGTGAGATGACCATGAGCATCATGCTAGGCCGGATTGGTCAGCAACTGATGTCACGGACTCGAGAGCGTTCGAAGGACCCCACAAAGTACGACCGCCGCAAGATGCGGTAGCGGTCAGTTGCTTCTTCGATTCGGGATTGCCTCATCGAATAACCTTCCGTCGCGCCCGGTTGACCCGTTGAACCACTGGCTTCGGCTCAAGTTACGAAGCATAATGCTCCGATGCCAGTAACGATAAGCGGGCCGCGACGCCTACGCGGAGAGATAACTGCACCCGGAGACAAGTCCGTCTCTCACCGTGCAGCCATGTTCAACGCAATAGCGAACGGTAGTGCGGTCATCACCAACTTTTCCCCCGGGGCAGACTGCGCATCGACGCTTGATGTGCTGCGTGCGCTCGGTGTTGAGATCGATCGCGGCCCCGGCGAACCGGGTGTCGGAGACACGCTCCACCTGACGGGACTGGGCATGCACGGGTTCCTGGAACCTGCGAACGTCCTTGATACCGGTAACAGCGGCACGACAACTCGCCTGATGTCCGGTGTACTTGCAGGGCGAGATATCTTCGCGATCCTGAATGGCGATGACTCGATACGCAGCAGGCCGATGGGACGTGTAGTTCAGCCGCTGCGAAAGATGGGTGCCGAGATTTACGGGCGGAAGCAGAACACTCTTGCTCCCCTGGTCTTTGCCGGCGGAAAACTGGAGGGCATGCGCTATGAAATGCCCGTCGCAAGCGCACAGCTAAAATCATGTCTTTTGCTGGCAGGACTCCGTGCGGACGGTGTTACGGAGCTTGTTCAACCTGCTCTCTCCCGCGACCATACCGAGCGGATGCTCTCAGCGATGGGAGCACTGGTTTCCGCTGAAGGACTCACTGTCAGCATCAGCCCGTCGGAACTGGATGCAGTGGATGTATTTGTGCCGGGCGATATTTCCAGTGCCGCCTTCTGGATGGTCGCTGGTCTTATCCACCCTGACGCAGAAGTCATCATCCGTGGCGTTGGAATCAACCCGACCCGCGCAGGTGTTATCGATGCCCTGAGGCTGATGAACGCAGATATCACACTGGAAAACGAACGGGATGCAGCAGGTGAGCCTGTTGCAGATATTGTCGTTCGATCCAGCCAGCTAAAAGGCGCGGTGATAGCGGGAGATATCGTCCCTGTACTCATCGACGAGATTCCAGTGCTCGCACTCGCCGCTGCGATGGCCGAAGGTGAGACTCGTTTCGCTGACGCCGAAGAGTTGCGGGTGAAAGAGACGGATCGCATAGCCGCTTCCGCTGACTGGCTTACCGCGGCCGGAGTTGAGGTTGAGACGTCTCATGACGGTATGGTCGTTACCGGTTCAGGTCGCATCCTTGGTGGAACGTTTAATGCCCACCACGACCACCGGATTGCGATGACTGAAGGCATTGCCGGGTTGATAAGCGAATCACCGGTGACAGTCGATGGTTCTGAGATCGCATCAATTTCCTACCCGCAATTCTGGCAAGAGATAAAAAAGCTCGGAGGTGTGGTTGAGTAGCACGCCTACCAGTAAGCATAAGGTCACGAACCCGCTGATCGTGGTGATATCGGGTCCTTCCGGCGTGGGCAAGGACACGCTGATCGAACGTATGGCCGAGCTGGGTCATAATCACCAGTTTACCGTGACTGCCACGACGCGTGACCCGCGCCCCGGTGAACGAGAAGGTGTGAACCACCATTTCGTCACCAGGGAAGAGTTCATCAACATGATCGATGCTGATGAATTGCTTGAGTGGGCCGAGGTTTACGGGAATTACTACGGCGTGCCCAAGCAGCAAGTTCGCGATGCCCTTGCCCGAGGTCAGCACGTGTTAATTCGTGTCGACGTGCAAGGCGCGCGCCGATTGCGACAACTCTTGCCTGAGGCACTCCAGATATTTGTTATGCCGCCGTCTATGGACAGCCTGCGCATTCGATTGAAGAAACGAGGCGTGAACACGGCAGATGACATGGAGAATCGCCTGAACGCCGCGTCTGATGAACTGCTTGAGTCCGAGGAGTTCGACTACTGCGTCGTGAATGCAGATGGTGCGTTGGACGAGGCGGTACGCCAGGTCACCGAGATCTTCGAACGGGAGTCTCACGAGGATCCACCGCGCAAGTACGACCTGTAGCCGGGAGTCTGTCAGCGACGGAGTTATCGGTGAAGGAAAACCTGTCCGGTTTTTCCGTTGACGGTCACGACTGCCCCGCCCTGTATCAGGGCTAATGCGCCGGTTGCAGACACCACCGCTGGTATCTTCGCCTTACGGGCCAGTGTTGCGAAGTTGCTGAGTACACCGCCAGTTTCGGTTATGACCGCAGCGGCTTTGCCAAGCACTGGTGACCATTCCGGATTGGCGTTTGCTATTACCGCAATCTCACCGCACACCAGTTCCTGCATGTCTGCCTACGAGCGGATGATCCGGGCAGTGGCTGTAACTATGCCAGCGGAGGCCGGTTGACCCTTGATCGTGAGGCCGTAAGCAGGCCTACGCCTGTATTGAGGGTGTTCAGCGTGCGTATTCGCAATCCTGGTAGGCCCGGTGCTGAACTCCATTGTTGTGCTCATAGAGCACATAGTGAAGGTCAATGATTAACGATCCGTAATCTGGATGTTGCTCCGTGACCGCGACCGTACTCCCGGTGCAAGGTTCGGCGAAATGGACGAGTCGTACTGGAAGTACGGTCTATTCCGGTGTCCAGCCTGCCGGGATTGCTCCGATAGACAGAGCGAATCCATCCCAGTAAGGCTGCTGGTCGATCCGGGCGTCGATAACCGTGGTGCGATCGGATGTCATTGCAGCTTTCAGAGCAGCGTCGAACTGCTCAGGGGTCTCAGCCACAACACCGTTCAATCCGCAGGCTCGACCGACGGCAGCGTAGTCTACCGGTGTGAGATCAAGCCCGTATTCCTGCATGCCGCGTGACTTCTGGCGGGACTTCATGGTGCCGAGTGCGCGGTCGTTGACAATTACCAGCGGCATCGCCAGATTTAGCCTGGCAAACACTTCCAGTTCGCCGAGTCGCATCAGCGTGCTGCCGTCGGCACCTATGCCTATGATAGGCAAATCAGGATTTGCCAGCTTGGCTCCAATCGCCGCCGGGATCATCAGGCCCATCGTTCGACCACCGGAAGTGCCGAGGTAATGTCCGGCTTCCTCAAACGGCCACAGGTGCTCCAGCATGCGAACGAATGCGCCGGTTTCAGAAACCACCTGCCCGCTGGCTGGTAATGCTGCAAAGCATGACCCAACGATGTCCTGGATGGCAAATCTTGCCGCATTAGGTCGGGCAAAATATCGCAGGATGTCTGTCTTAACCTCGTCGATCTCCTCGATGGGGAATCCGGTGTTGTGAACCTTGGTCAGTGCGGTCAGAGATTCCTGGAGCGACCCGTCAACCCTCACCGATGGGTTCGACATTGTTCGGTAGTTCGCACGCTGGACAAGCTCGACGGTCGGAGTCTTGTAAGGCCACGGAGCGTGGGTCATCAGGGAATCCACGCCAACCATAATGAACAGGTCAGCCCGCTTCCCTATCTCACCTTCCACGCTTTCGCCGCCGTATGAACCGACCATTACGCCTGCCCAGCGCGGGTCGGACTCCGGGTACACCCCGCGAGCCTCCATCGAGACGAGGACGGCGGAGCCATTAGCGTCAACAAAATCTTTGAGTGCAGTCATTGCTCCTTCTCGAACGATATCAGCGCCTGCAACGACTACCGGGTGCTTTGCGTTGCGTATGAGGGCTGCTGCTGCTTCGAGATCGCTGCTGTCAGGTTTGCCCGGGGCTGTTTCTGTGGAATGGTGTGGAATGTCACCGCAATCACCATCATCAAAGTCAGATGGAAAGTCGAGCACAGCCCCACCCGGCCTGCCCTGCGTTGCCGCTGCTACAGCGTCTGCTAGTGTTTGCGCTGCAGTTTCACGTTCCAGGATTGCATGGAGCTTTGTCACTGAACCGAACATCTGGCGGTGATCTGCAACCTGCACGAGGTCTACATCAGCACCTGCTGGACCTGCTTCGAACACGCAGACGACAGGCATACGTTCGAAATGGGCATTTGCCACTCCGCCAACCATGTTGCCAGCACCAACACCCTTGACTCCCAACGCCAACCCTGCGGTGCCCTTGGCAGCTCCGTAATACGCAGCGGCGATGGCGGCGGTGGATTCGTGGGCGACGTGTACCAACTCGATACCGGCTTTCCGGCCAGCTTCCATAGCGTCCATCGGGAATCCAGAGCCAGGAATACCGAAGACATGCTTCAGTCCGCGACTTTTGGCGTCTTGCATCAGGATTTCTGCGAATTTCATTTTTGTTCCACTTGATGTGCTGGTTGGAGGCGAACTTACTGGGCTAACCGGTTCCCAAAGGAATGCTGATATGAAAGCGTGACGGAGATTACCAGAGCATGCGACGGTTTTGCGGAGATAGACACCCGTAAACGGGAAAAGACCTTATCGTCCGTGGTACAGCTCTGTGTGGAACCGCTCTTCCTGCATCGCAAGGTATTTCGCCCGCGACATTGCAGGCGTGTAGTTGTCCAGCACCCGCTTCGCTTCAGCCGAATCGTTGGCCAGCAGGTCGATTACCG
>JAURLM010000044.1 GCA_030831265.1 Chloroflexota bacterium | reverse complement strand
TTCGATATAGCGATCCACTCCCGCACGCCACCGCGCCGCGTGTTCATCCGTGTTGGCAAGTGAGTCATGCAGGTCAGCCTTGAACTTCATGCGATTGCCTGAGCCGCCATTGAACCGACCGAGCAGCCTGACGCCGTCCCTGGCGAACGCTCGCAGGTATATGTTGTGTCCGCCTTTGGTGCCGGATGTGTGGGCAGATGAACCGAACCGCACGTTGAGTGACGGCACGTCGTTCACCGTGCGATCAAAGCCACCCATCGTGTTGTTCCACCATGATGAGTCCCGACCTCGATACCGACGCGGCCTCCTGCCTGCGCCGCTGACTGACAGGTAAACCTGGCGACCAGCATCGAACAGGTCTTCCATGATCTGCGCACCGGATTGGCCGGAACCGATCACCAGCACGGCTCCGTCGGGCAAAGAACCAGCGTTCTTGTATTCACTGGAGTGAAGCTGGGTAACGCCGGTGATTGCTGACGCCCCGGCGGGACACGCGGGAACACCAAAAGCGCCGGTGGCGATGACCACGTTTTCAGTGAGCATGTCGCCGGACTCTGAACGCAATATGAATCCTGTGGGGCATGCTCGTTCGATAGAGGTGATTTCAATGCCGGTCTGAACCGGGGCAGAGAAGCTGGCGGCGTAGTCGGCAAGCATCTTCACTGTTTCGGCTTTCGACAGGTAACCGTCAGGATCAGAGCCTTCGTATTCGAATCCATGCAGCCGCAGCGCCCAGTTAGGGTTGACGAGGTGAAATGAGTCCCAGCGTTCAGTGGACCACGTGTTCCCGGGTTGCCCGCGCTCCAGTACGGTGTGCTGGATGCCAAGGCGGGTCAGGTGGTAGCTGACGCTGAGCCCGGAACCACCCGCGCCGATCACGGCGACTTGCTCGATGGCGGTTGGCTGGGACAAGTGGCTGTAGTTCCTGTGATTCAAGCTGGTCGTTTAGGCAGGGGTGTTCGATGATAAACGTAACAGGCCAGTGACGGCGCCACAGGGTGGTACAGAGTGACGCGTTACCCACAACGACACGGGCAAGTGGTCAGGCTAGACTCGAATGACGATGAACGATTCTGTTGTAAATCAGTCCGACAAGAAGAACCGGTTCCTGGAAACTCTCAGGTCCGGCGTGCTGCTGGGTGACGGGGCGACAGGCTCGTTCCTGTTCGAGCTGACAGGTCGGCTTTCCGAGCGCAACCACGTATACGAAGCTCTGAACGTGGACAACGCTGACCTGGTGAGGCAGGTTCATCTCGCCCACCTCCAGGCTGGTGCGATGGCACTCAAGACAAACACGTTCGGGGCGAACACTCCCACGCTGGAACGCCTGGGGATACACGGACGCACAGGTGAATTGAACCGTGCCGGTGTGCGCCTGGCACGGGAGTCGATTTCCACATTCTCAGCCAGCGAACGCGGTGCAGCGCAGGAGCGGTTTGTGCTGGGGTCAGTTGGCCCTGTGTCCGGAGCCATTAAAAGCGTCGAGCAGGCGTACGGGGAGCAGTTTGAAGCGCTTCTTGCGGAACGTGTTGACGCGTTGGTGTTCGAGACGTTTGAGTCCCTCGATCACGCCACGGCGATTGTCAGGCTAGCGCGAAGCCTGCCGAACTGCCCGCCGATCATCCTGCACATGGCAATTTCTCAGCGGGGCAGGGAAGGCAAATGGAACATCGACCCTGCCGAGTATGTTCGGCGGGCTTTGGAAGCTGGTGCATCAGTTGTTGGCGTCAATTGCTGCGCCCCGTGGGAGGCTGAGGCTTTCATTCGAACGGTGAAGACTGCGCCTGAAGTTGTTTCAGGTAGCGTGATGCTGTCAGCTATGCCAAACGCCGGTGGATTTGAGCGGATAGGGCATCGCTACATGTCCCGCGTGAACCCGGAGTTTATGGGCAGGCTGGCCCGCACGCTCTCTGAGGACGGAGCGCGGCTGATAGGTGGCTGCTGCGAGGTGCATGACGGGCATATCCGTGAGATGGACGGTTTCTTGAAGTCACGTCGCTCTGCCGTCGAGGTCGGTTCAATCACTACAGGGCAACTAACCCCGGCTGGCTCGGCCGAAAAGCGCGGCAACGGTCCATTCTCTAAGAAGCTGTTCAACGACGAATTCGTGGTGAGCGTTGAGATGTTGCCGCCGCGTGGTACCGGCCCGCGTCAACTGACCAACAAAGCAGAGATCGTAAGGACCCTTGCTGACGGCGGTCTTGCCGATGCCATCGATGTCACGGACGGTTCCCGTGGGATTCCGTTGATGCCGCCGGGTGATCTGATCCAGTCGATGAAGGACATTGTTGGGGATTCAATCACTGACCGGATCGAATTCATCACGCATTTCACTGCAAGGGACCTGAACTTGATGGCTGTGCAGAGTCGGCTTATTGGCTATCACGCACGCGGCATACACAACGTCCTTTTCGTGACCGGTGACCCTCCCAAGATGTCACCCACGTACCCGCGCTCGACCGCTGTATTCGACCTGGATTCTGCAGGGATGATCAGGCTGACGCACAACAGGTTGAATGCAGGCGTCGATTTTGGCGGGCAATCGCTCGGCCGACAGGCAGACCCGAAGACGCATTTCACTATTGGAACAGGCTTTGAACCGGAAGCTCTGGATACCAAGGGTGAACTTGCCAAGCTTGAGCGAAAGCTGGCTGCCGGGGCTGATTACGTGATGACGCAGCCCGCGTTCGACATGGCAGCACTGTCTTCACTGGCAGATGTGCGCAATCATGCACGAATCATCGTCGGGGTCCTGTTGCTCACCAGTTACGCCCATGCTGAACGGTTTGCGCAGGTTCCCGGAGTCAGAGTTCCGCAGGAAATTTTCGACCGATTCGCTGCGTTCGACAGCGATGAAGACCAGCTCAAGGTTGGTCTGGAACTGGCAATAGCGCAGTCACGCCGGATAAGGGCGGATGGATGGGCGGGTCTCTACCTTATGGCTCCCGCAACACCGCACCTGGTTGCTGATGTGATTTCCGGGATGCGAGCGTAGCAGGGAACAGTTTTCTTCAGGCAAAACGAAGGGCCGAAGCTTTAGCTTCGGCCCTTCTCATAGTTCGGTTGCCCAGGGAGTTCCCTAGCGTTTGAAGAACGGAGCGCAGAACTCGTTGCTGCAGTGCATCACCTTCAACGACTGGGTGTCGAATGAGTTGAACACGATCAACGGGTTACCGTCGATTCCAACGATTACAGACAGCTTCTGTCCGGTCACACCGGTTGAATCAGCTGTGATAGTCGTAGCGGTTGTGCATGTGGCATCAGAACAGTGTGCAACGATCAGGTCATTCGGAGACTGGTCTTCGAATACCACGATCGGCAAACCGTCTTTACCGAGTGCAGCGGAGCTCCAGCGTCCGAAAGTTCCGCCCGTTCCAGCAAGGGTCGCTGAACCAGCGCTGTCACACTTCATGTTGTCGCAGATCGCAACCTTTGCTGCGGTGTCTGTGGCATCGAAGTAGAAGATCAGCGGCAGACCGGTGGAGCCTATCAGGATGTCCGTGTACTGGCCGACAGCCCCGGTTGCAACCAGCCGGGTGAAGACTGCCGAAGTGCAGTCTACGTTGCTGCAGTGCGCAACCATAAGGTCGCTGTTCGTCACGTCGTGGTAGCTGATGATTGGCAGGCCGTCGACTCCGAGAGCCAGTGATGCGTACTGCCCAACAGCGTTTGTGGAGTCCAGCGTCGAGATGACGGGACTGGTGCACAGCAGTGATCGACACCGAGCGTATTTCAGGTCGCCGTTGGTACGGTCTTCGTAAGCGATGGCAGCAAACCCGTCAGGCATGATGGCTATCGAGTTGTGGTAGCCGACAAACCCGGCGGAATCGATGGTCGTGCGGGTGGACGATGTGCAGGCGACGTTGTCACAGTGAGCAACCTTCAGGTCCTGCTTGTCGAGGTCGTAGTAGCTGATGATCGGCAAGCCGTCCGTGCCAAGTGCTACCGAGCTGTATGAACCGGTAGCGGGATCCGGGTCGAGCCGAGTAGTTGTGAACGACTTACAGCTAATTTCGTTGCAGTGTGCAACGTAAATTGCTCGGATATCCAGGTTTGAGTACACGATGAAAGGCAGTCCATCTGCACCAATGATTGCAGATGTGCGCTCACCCGCCTCGAAACCGGTGGCGAGAGTGGTTACTGTGTTCGCACGCGGAGCGAGGTCCCCGGATGCGGAGGGTGTTGACCCACTGCCACCTGACATGGTTGCGCATGCCCATGCAGAGCCTGTCCACTGGGCTACCTGGCCACTGGCGCAGCTCAGGCTGCCAAGAATGTCTGAATCAGCGTTGAATGGAACATTGAACAGGTTCGTCCAGTTGACCAACTGACCACCGGGCGCCTCTAGCTCAGCGGCTGTCACGTAGACGCCGTCATGGTTGTGGTCTGAGTGAGATGCGGTGTCCGCCGAGCCGTTACCTGCGAAATCGACGCTTACTTCTCGGATAGCGTCGCTGATCTCGGTAACGGTAAAGCCGGGACCTCCGACAATGTCGACCATTGGGCCAACCTCACCCTGCGGGCCGGGGAAGCCCTGTGGACCGGCGGGACCAGCGGGGCCGATCTCACCGGGGAAGCCTCGTGGGCCAGCTGGTCCTGTCTCACCCGTTGGGCCCTGAGCACCTGTTGGGCCAGCTACACCCTGCGACCCGGAACATGCGACAGCAGTGGCTATCAGCATGCCAAGGATGAGAGTGGATATGAGGCGCGCACTGATGGGTGACGCGTACATGTAGAACTTGGTCAACATTGCAGTAGGTCCTTACGAAGAATATGTCTGAAGACCGCAGTGATTCTTGATGCTAGAAAGTCTGCGTTACCCGCTAACGGATTGCTTGGAGAATGTGCAGCGTATTTGAACGAGCACAGGGTGACGTGGACAGGTTCTGCAAGTAGCGTGCATCTGCGTCAACTGGTTCGGGGATTCGTGCGCGGTTTGCTGCATGAACAGACAGGCCTCCGTCCCGGTGAGGGGAGGAGGCCTGTTGTTTGTTTCGTATTGGACAGTACCGGCGGAGGTTAGCTCCAGACGCGGTCGTGTGAATCCAGTGCGTCCCATTCGTCCGTCGGCTCGAAGAAGCCCTCCGGGTAAGGGTTGCCCGGGCGACGCTCTGAGGCCCTGGCAAGGTGCTCCTTGACCGCCTCTTCGTTCAGCTCGATGCCGAGTCCAGGAGTCTCCGGTACGGCCACGTAGCCGCGGTCGATAACTGGCTTGCTTATGCCTTCAACCAGCGAGTCCCACCAGGGCAGGTCTACGGAGTGCATCTCAAGGCCGATGAAGTTGTTGGTTGCTGCGGCGCAGTGGACGTTTGCCATTGCGACCACAGGCGAACCAGCCTGATGCATTGCCATTGGAATACCGTAGTCTTCCGCCATGTCACCAATCTTCTTGGTCTCAACGATACCGCCTGAAGTGGCGAGGTCCGGGTGAACCACGGAGATAGCCTCGGCCTCAAGCAGCGGCTTGAAGCCTTCCTTCAGGTAGATGTCCTCACCTGTGCAGACCGGGGTGTCGACAGCTTCCTTGAGCTGGCGCCACTGGTTGGTGTACTGCCACGGGATCATGTCCTCGTACCATGCCAGCGAGAACTGGTCCAGGGCCTTGCCGATGCGGATGCAGCTCTCCAGCCCGATGTGGCCGAAGTGGTCTGTTGCGATAGGAATCTCGTATCCGACGATGTCACGGACGACCCGGACGTACTCGACCATTGCGTCGATGCCCTTGTCGGTGATCTGGATGCCGGTGAACGGGTGCATCGTGTTGGCAACTTCTGCCATTGGTCGGTGGGCCACAACGCCACCTTCGATCTGCTCGGCAATCCATACGCCGATGTCCATCTTCAGGAATGTGAAGCCGCGGTCCATGCGACCTTTGAGGGACTTGCCCATCTCTTCCGGGTCCTTCAGGGATGGCGTGTCTGCGTAAACACGGATCTTGTCACGGAACTTGCCGCCGCCTGCCAGCATGTAGGCAGGAACGCCGTATGCCTTGCCTGCGAGGTCCATGAGCGCCATCTCGACACCACAGACACCACCGCCGAGTCTGCCGTGACCGCCGAACTGCTTGATGATGCGGAATAGCTTGTCCACATTGCAGGGGTTTTCGCCCAGGATCCTGCTCTTGAGCATGAGGGCGTAACGGCCAGATGCTCCGTCTCGGACTTCACCGATGCCAACGAGACCCTGGTTTGTGTAGATACGGATGATCGGCCATCGCCAGCCGCCTTCTCCGACGACGGAGATGCGCATGTCTGTGATCTTCAGGTCTGACGGGTTCGAAGCGGTTCGCACGCCTTCGAGATGGGATTCGGCCAAGTTTCTTCTCCTGGGGGGATAGACGAGCAATCTGCCAGCTAAGCGGGCTGTGGATGGCTCGAAGTACGTTTGTGAGCGCCATTCCATGGGCGATCACAGAAATGTGTCCGCCTATTATGCGGTAGGAATGGGGGAACGGGAGGCCGAATACGTGAAGATATGGTCCACGTGCCCGGACGCGCTAGACTTGCGTGGCCCGCTGGAAGGACGAAGATCAGGAGGCATACCAGTGAGATTGATGTACGAACTGTGGTACCGATGGGGGACCCCGCCGTGGTCCGGCGCACCGCGTGAAGAACTGATTCAACTCGTTGAATCGGGACGGTTGCAGCCGGGCAGGGCGATCGACCTCGGATGCGGTATCGGTGATAACTGGATCTTCCTTGCGAAACACGGTTTCAACGCCGTCGGAGTCGACTTTGCCGCCTCTGCGATACGCAAAGCTCAAGACAGGGCTTTGGCTGCCGGAGTTGACGTGGAATTCCATGTCGACAACCTCACCGGACTACAGCATGTCGATGGAACTTTCGATCTGCTGGTCGACTACGGCACTTTCGATGATCTCAAGAAGAAGGACCGCGCTCCGTATGTCGAGACGGTGAGAAAGCTGATACAGCCGGGAACGAAATTCCTGTTCTGGTGCTTCGAGTGGGAACTTCGACGCTGGGAACGATGCATGACCGTCGTTCTGAGGCCATTCGGCCCACCTGCTCTTGAGCCGGGCGAAGTTGAGAAGTATTTCGGGGGATTATTTTGAGATTGAACGACTGGCAGGTGATCTGAACGATTCGCTGTTCATGCGCGGCTGGGCCGCATACCTGATGACGGCGAAGGGTTGAGTGGCCGGTGAGTTATCGGTGGTCACTCTGTGGAAATGGATGTGGCGAAGGCGTCGAGCGGTAAGATCCCTCCGCTTCGGTCGGGATGACAGGAGATTGGATGAGGGAACCGGGGCAACTTCCTGATCAGTACCCCGTCCAGGCGTGTTTGATCAATTCGCTTTCGATCAGGTCTGAGCCAAGGCCGGGATGGTCTGGCACCTTGAGGTAGCCGTTGTTGATCTCAAACGGGTGCGTCATCAGGTCGTCACGCCACGGGGCGTCATCCTCGTCGAACTCCAGCACGTAGAAATTCTTGATGGATGCGCAGATGTTCGCCGAAACCAGCGTGTTCATTGGCGAATGGCAGTTGTGCGGGGCGATTGGCGTGTCGTAGGCCAACGCTAGATCACACACCTTGCGTCCCATCGTGACGCCGTTCCACGCGAAGTCAGGCATTATCACGTCCTGCGCGTACTTCTCCAGGAACGGCTTGTAGCCCTCGATGCCGAACAGGCTTTCGCCCGTGCAGATGGTCGTTGTGGTGGACTCACGGACAGTTCGCAGTGAGCCGGGATCGAAGGTCTCGGTCTCCAGCCACATCATGTCGTAGGGCTCAAGCGTTCGTGCAAGCTTGATTGCACCGCCCAGCCGGAAGTTAAGCGCGGTGTCGAGCGCGATGCCCACGTCCGGGCCGAGTTCTTCACGCAGAGTTCCCACAATGGCCTCTGCCGAGCGGAGGGCTATCGGTGTTGCCTGGTGGCCGGATGTCGCTCCCATGCTGCGTCCGAGTTTGTCAGAGCCGGGAACGTCATCGAGGGCGAAGATGTTGGTTTTAAGTGCGGTGTAGCCCTTCTGCTTGATCTCCTCGCACATCTTGCGGATGTCATCGGTTGACTTGACGGGCGGGACTCCCAGTTGTTCGGCATAGCGGGCGCGGTTGGAAACGCAGTGTGTCCAGTACATCCGCAGCTCATCTCGCATCTTGCCGCCCAGCAACTGCCACACCGGTGCGTTCAGGACTTTTCCGCGGATGTCCCAGAGAGCGGAGTCGATGCCTGACGCCGCTTTATATGCGATGCCGCCGTTCTGTCGCTGCATATAGCCAATAAGGCTCCACCATGCGTCTTCCGCACGCATGGGGTCCTTGCCGATCATCCGTTCACCCAGCAGTTCGACCGTGGCTGCTATGGCTGGTGCGGCGTCCCAGTCTGTGCAGTCTCCCCATCCGACCGTCCCTTCGTCGGTTTCGACTTTGACGAAGGTCCACGGGCGGAATACGCCATCGACGAGGAAGGTTTTTACTGCGGTGATTTTCATTTTTTCGTCTCTGTGGATGGGATGTTTGCGTTTGTGCGCAGTTTAGCGCCGTGTCCGGGCGACGGGGGCTCCCGCTGCACTGCGTTGCTACTTGAGCGGAAAGGATTCACCGTAGTCTGGGCAGGTGGTTTTCCAACCGGTCTTCTCGTTGAGATAGCTGGCGAAAGATGTTGACGCATCGTCTTCGCCATGCACGACGAAGACTTCTCTTGGAGGTGTTTCGAGTGCTTGCAGCCAGCGCATGAGTCCGTCCCGGTCTGCGTGGGCTGAAAAAAGCTGCATGTCAACGATACGGGCGTTCACGTTGCACGATTCACCAAGTATTCGTACGGGGTTGCCACCGCTGGAAATGTGACGGCCGAGCGTTCCTTCAGCCTGGTAACCGACGAACAGGACGGTGGAATTGGGATCACTGATGTTGTTGACGAGGTGGTGTTTGATTCGACCACCGTTGCACATGCCGGCGCCTGCGATGATGATGACGCTGCCTTTGATGGCGTTGATCGCCTTCGATTCATCTACTGTGCGAACGAACTTGAGGCTGGGAAAGTCAAATGGAGAATCCCCTCTCTGTATGGCTTCAGTCAGCCTGGGGTCAAGAATTTCCGGGTGACGACCGAAGACATGAGTCACGTTGGTTGCCATCGGACTATCGACAAACGTCATTAGCCGCGGGATACGGCGGTCTGCCATGAGTTTCTTCAGGTAATAGAGCACTTCCTGGGCGCGCTCGACTGCGAATGACGGGATGACTATGTTCCCGCCTCGTTTAGCTGTCTCGGTGATGACTTCAGACAGCCTGTCCTCGATATGTCCTCCGTCTTCGTGCAGCCTGTCACCGTAGGTTGACTCTACAACCACGTAGTCAGCCTGTTTGTAGGTTTGGGGGTCGTGCAGGAGCGGCTTGTCCCACTGGCCCATGTCGCTAGAGAAGATGACCCTGCGCCGGTCACGTTTGCCGAGGTCAAGTTGAATGGTGGCTGCACCGAGAATGTGCCCGGCGTCATGCAACTCCGCTGTTATCTCATGGCCGACTTTTAACGATTCTCCGTAGGCGACTGGCGAAAAATGCTCGGTAACCGCCTCTGCGTCCTCTGACGTGTATAGCGGGATTTCCGGGTGTGGACCGCGCCGACCTTCGCGTTCATGCCGACGCTTCTTGT
>JAURLM010000043.1 GCA_030831265.1 Chloroflexota bacterium | reverse complement strand
TGCACCCGAACCAGAAGCAGCCCCTGCACCAGCACCGGAACCTGCACGAGCACCACAGCCAGTTGCAGCGGCATCTGCACCTGTTTCCGCTGCACCGGCAGCGTCCAATGGCGATGGCCGGGTGAAAGCATCACCAATGGCCCGCAAGCTGGCTACAGAACGTGGAATATCTATTGCACAGGTTCCTGGCACCGGCCCCGGCGGTCGGGTCACGCGGGATGACGTTCTGAACTTCAGGCCTTCACCGGCATTCGCTCAAGTCATGCCGCAGACGGTCCAGCGAACGGTCGACGGTTCGGACATCACGCTGACCAACATGCGCAAGGCGATTGCCCGCGTTACAGTGCGCAGCAAGACAGATGCCCCGCATTACTACGTCACCCACGCCGTGGACATGACTGACGCCATGCACTTCCGGGCACAGCTAAACGAGGCTCTGCACGAGCACGGCGACAGGGTCTCGGTAAATGACATGATCCTGAAGGCGATCGTGAATGCGCTGGTAAAACTGCCAAAGTGGAACTCCTTCTTCAAAGGGGACAAGCTGGAAGGTCACCCGGACATCAACATTGGTGTCGCAATCGCCCTTTCAGAAGGCCTGATAGTCCCGGCAATCATGCGTGCACAGAACATGTCACTTGTTGAGATTTCTCGTGCTGCAAAGGACCTGGGCAAGCGTGCTCGCGGTGAAGGCGGCTCTCTGACGCAGGAAGAACTTACGATGGGTACGTTCGGAACTTCCAACCTGGGCATGTTCGGAACTGACACATTCGCCGCAATCATCGTTCCGCCACAGGCAGGCATAATCGCAGTCGGAGCGGTTAAGCCAACCCCGGTTGTACGTCACGACCAGATCGTCATCAGGCAGATGATGAATGCGACGATCTCAGCAGACCACCGTGTTGGTGACGGTGCAGAGGCTGCGATCTTCCTGGGTGAGGTTCAGAAGAATCTTGAGAACCCTACTCGCCTGATCGTTTAGAGACGAGCTATTCCGGCGGAGCATCAAAAGGTGCGGCAAGGGTTCCACCAGGAGCCGCAGCATCAGCGTCTTCGTCTGCCTGGCGGATTCCAAACAGGTCTTCCACCGGTGAATGGTACGAAGTGCTGTTCGCCACCGCATATGCCTGCCCGCCGGTCTTGCCGCCTTCCGACATGACCAGCCGACTGCAATCTGGTTCAACCACCAGACCACGACAACCTACTGAAACCAGCGTGAAGTAGACCACCCGGCTACGCTGAGCAATCAACTGCTCATCTCGGTAAAGTCCAGCGCTGTTGAACACATACCCGCTATCGCCGTGTTCTGCGACGCTCGCTGAAATTGATTCGTCACCGTATACCAGCCGCAACATGTTCTCTGTCGTAGATGCAAACACGAACGAAGAGCCATGTGCCGTTTCCACGCCATCGAAATGGAAATGCGTTCCCGGAGCAACCCTGGGAGCATCCGCAACTATTTGCTTTATGTACTGCTGTTGCAGGTTCCATGCCTCGACAGCATCCCGTTGCCCGGTTGCCTGAAACGAAACCAGGAGGAACGCTATTACCGCAAAGCCAAAACTGAACGCGTATCCAATTTCTTTGCGCCGGTCCCGGTATTGCTCCACAAGGGCGCTCCACCAGAGCATCAGAAACGCAGCCCCACCCATGGACATGACAACGACGAGTGTTGAATCCCCGGAACTTCCGGAACCGAACGGCAAAACCAGAGCAGCTACTATTCCAGTCAGGATCAGTGATACATAGAGTAATCGCAGATAGAACCGCGACTCACCGGGAAAAACATAAGTTCCCGCTGCTGACACATCCGTGCGTCGCACAAGGCTTCGCTGAGGTGAAAGTAACAGCGCCCCTGCCATCAGCGACAGACCCAGTAGAACTACGAGCAGCACTACCAGTCCTACATGCCCCACGAACGAGATCGCAGACAGCATCGCCCTGATTGGGGTCTCAACATAGCCATTGAAGTAGACATTGAAAAACTGTCCCAGCAGGTGCAGAGGGTTGAAATTTGCGGTCGATGCGAAAACATCCTCGTGACCCACATCGACCATGACAATTCGCCATACAACCACGGAAATCAGCACCAGTAAGTACGGAGATATCCGGGTGATTGCGGGCCGGACCATCCGGTACGACGTGAGCCGATGACTGAGACCACGCTCAGACATATCTACCCAGATTGCACCAACGAATCCCAATGCAGGCACAAGCAGTGCCTGTTCTTCGTTAAGCATCAGGCTCAGGAAATAGAACGCAAGGGAAGTTGACGTGAGCACGCCCCCCAGGGATGTCGAGCTATGTCGCAGCCGAAGGGCCGCAAATAACAAGACAAGCGAAGCGAGGGCTAACAGGACAGCGACCCCGGATTCGCCAATTCCTTGCGTGATAGACAACCGGGAAGGGTCACCGGGATACAGGACATACAACGTGGATGCGACTACCGCTAACGCACGGCGGCGCGGGAACAGCAAGACCATCACGCTGTACATAGCGAGCGCGCTCAGGACTATCACTATGGTCAGCAGCAGGTACCCGGTAGCGGGATTGAACTCGATGATGGTGAAAACCCACTCGATCAGCAGTCGCTGTAGAGGATGACCCTCAAAGACAGTTGTGACAGAGCCTTGCTGAGCAATTTCATGCAGATAGCGCCAGTCTTCTCCGTAGAACCCAAACTGGCTAAATGTTCGCATCACCGTCAGGTAGACAATGAGCAAGAGTCCGCACACTGCAAGCAGGTGCGCTGTATACCCTTTAACCGCACGTTTTTCAGCAGGAAGCTGCATAAGCCCGCGGCTTTTCTCCAGATAGGTCGAAGTCCCAGCGTGCTGGAAGGGGATCCATAAGCGGAATTCCAGAACTCAACCGTCATTGAACAACGCTGCCTTCCCGGTTACATGGGAGCAGTCACGCATTACCGCATTAAGGGCAGGTGCTAGCGGACTCAACACGAACTTGGTCGAGGAGTCTGGATACAGATACAATCCGGTCATGTATTTCACTGAAGAATTCTCCGCCCCTGAACGCGCCATCCTGAGCAGGTTCTTCACCAACACGGACAAGCCTGTCTTCGCACTGGTCAACCTGCCGGAAGTGGTGAAAGGCGCTCTGTTCGCCCGTTACAGTCGCACCCCGAAGTCGCTCCGCCGCCTGTTCCTTGATGAGTTCTACAACGAGCCTGAGACAGGTGTGGCGACCATTGCCGAAGCGATGGGTGGTGATGACGCTGCGTTGCAGCTGGAGCGCGCTGAAAAGCTTTACGAGCGCGTGTTCTCTGGTTATGGCGATGACTCAGTTGCCCAGCTTGGTGGAGCGCATCTCGCCTGTGAACAGGCATCCAACCTGCTTACAAAGGTGCTTGAACGCGGGCGCATCGCTGCGTACCTCGAACAGAGCACCCGGTACATCTACTACGACCAAAAGCTGGGTGATAATTTCCGCTACCTCGTGCCGCCAGAGGTCAAAGGCTCTGCCCTCGAAGCCGAATACGTAGCCGAGATGGACCGGCTGTTCGAAACCTACTCGGCGGTAGTGCAGGTCTGCAAAACTCACTTTGAGAAGAAGTTCCCACGCCAGCAGGGAGACTCGCTCGGCGTATGGCGCAGCAGCATCCGCGCCAAGGCCTGCGACGCAGCACGTGGACTTCTACCGGCCTCAACTACGTCGAATCTAGGCATCTTCGCCACCGGGCAGTCTTACGAGATGATGCTGCTCCGGATGCGCGCTCATCCACTGGCAGAGGCACGGGAATACGCCGATATGATGCTGGCCGAATTGCGCCACGTTATCCCGTCATTCGTAAAGCGTGTAGACATGCCGGACCGCGGCGGAGTGTGGAGCGAATACTTCGCAAACATTCGCAGCGAGATGGAGGACATCACCGGTCGCATGCAGGAAGAACCTGCAGATGTGCCGGAAGTCCAACTGACCCAGTGGGATGCAGATGCCGAGTCAAAGCTGGCAGCGGCAGCGCTTTACGAATTTTCTGATCTTCCGGATAGCCAGTTGGAAAGACTGGCGGCGGCAATGCCGGCTGCCGAACGTGACCGTGTGCTCAAGGCATACATCGGGAACCGCTCAAACCGGCGACATCATCCCGGCCGCGCTTTTGAGCGATCGTTCTACCGGTTCGATATCCTGTCTGACTTCGGTAGCTTCCGTGACCTGCAGCGCCACCGGATGCTGACTATCGACTGGCAACGGCTCTCCCCTGCTTTCGGTTACAACGTCCCGGAAGCGGTAGAAGACAACGGGCTGTCCGACACGTGGCATGAGTCTATGAGCCGCATGACGGCATTGCACGGCAAGCTGGAAGAGGCGTTCGGCTCCGATGCTGCCCAGTACGCGGTACCGTTCGCGTTCAAGCTCCGTTACTACATGCAGATGAACGCACGGGAAGCCTTCCACTTGCTGGAGCTACGCACGGCACAGCAGGGGCACGCTGACTACCGTCGCATATGCCAGGAGATGCACAGGCTCATCCGTGAACAGGCGGGACATCGGGTGATCGCAGACGGGATGAGCTACGTCGATCACAATGAGTACGGGCTTGAGAGGTTGGAAGCGGAACGTCGTTCCGAGCAGCGCCGCAAAGATTCCGGTTTATCCGAGGCTGCAGATGAGTAATCGCTAGTCGAACAGTGGGTCGCGATCTCCACGAGACATCACGATCACGAATGGCAGCGCAAGGATTGTCGCCAGTGCTGCGAACGTGAAGAAACTCCTGAACACTTCCAGTCCAGCGAGCGTCGTACTGAGTTCAATGGCGTCCTGGACTTCAGGATCCAATGAGAACGCGGGGACATCCGCTACCAGTGCCGCAAACTGGACTGTTCCCAGCGACGTCATAGCTGCAAGACCCACGGTCATGCCTATCATGCGAGAAACCGTTAACAACGCGCTGGCAGCACCTGTGGTGTCGCTTGTGACTTTGGATAACGCAGATTCTGCTATCGGTGCAACAAGCAGCCCGAAGCCAAGCCCGGTCAACAGAAGGTGAATGGTCACCGTTGGGTCGCCAGTAGCCAGGTCCCAGCGAGACATCAGCAGGAAACCAGTCGCCGCCATCAATACCCCGGCAACCGCGGGCCAACGCGGCCCGGCACGCTGTGTGATTAATCCGCCGATCAACGCTCCGATGCCAATTGCGACCGTCATTCTCAGCAAGCGTAGTCCGCCTTCAAGCGCATTCTCGCCGTAAACGGTTCCAGCCATCAAAGGAACGGCGACCATGCCAATGATCAACGCTGCACCAATCAGGAAATGTGCTCCATTGGCAGTGACGAATCCCACCAACTTGAACAACACCCGCGGGAACAGCGGGTCCCGTGCAGATGAAACTCGCCAGATCATTGCCGCTCCCAGCACCACAGTTACCAACGTAGTGACAATGAACAGACCATCGGGATCACCGACTTTCGTTAACGCTACAGTCAGCAGGCTCAGGAACGCGGCGAACAGCGTCACTCCGAGCATGTCCACCTTTACCGGGTTGCGTCTCCCGACCGGAAGCCGTAGCAACAGGACGACAACCACGA
>JAURLM010000042.1 GCA_030831265.1 Chloroflexota bacterium | reverse complement strand
GAACAGATGCCGGATCGCCTACGCACGCGCGTACTGGATCCGTTCATGTCACACCGGATTGAACTGCTGGCGGGAGTAGGCAACGCTGATCGCTCGGCAATTGGCCTGGATACGTCCCAGCTAAAGGCAATGACCTTCGAATCGTTCGACCCGCGTGGTCGCAAGGACAGTTCGCAGCGACAAAGGCACACGTTGGAATCAGCATTCGGCGCAGCACGCTCATTCGCTGAGATCCCACAGGGCTGGATATACCTCGCCGGGCCAACCGGTGTCGGCAAGACACACCTCGCAGTCGCCATCACAAACGTACAGGTCAAGCAAGGTCGCACGGTGCTCTTCCGCTTCGTGCCGGATCTGCTTGACCAGCTACGCCGCGCCTACCAGCCAAGTTCAGGAACCGGTTTTGACCGCGAGTTCCAGGTGATACGTAACTGCGAAGTGCTGATACTGGATGACCTCGGCACGCAGGCCTCTACGCCGTGGGCAGAAGAGAAGCTCTACCAGCTAATCGTCCACCGTCACTCGGCCGGACTGCCAACCGTCATCACTTCGAGAATCCTGCTAGACGAAGCCGCCGCAAACAGTTTCACCAGCCGGTACGCAGACGCTATCGCATCCCGGATGCGAGACACTCATGTCGTCTGGGAATACCCGATGTTTGCGCCTGACTACCGCCAACGTGGAACGTCAGCGCAAGCCGATGCGGAGCCTGAGCCAACAAGCAAGCAAGACGCGCCTCAACGCAGGCGAACCACACGGGCGAAATGAGCCCGCCCAGTCTGCCAGCCGGGGGCACCGGTAAAGACTCCACGTTCAGCCGGATAATCGCAGGCAAGCTTCCCGCTAAGTGGGTAGTGAACCACCCAACGTCACCTGTCGTCTGCTTCCACAACCGCCTCAAGTGGGCACGGGTCATGCTCCTCGTCGTGCCGCGTGACTACATGACGCAGGAAGAGCTATGGCAGGGAGATATCCTGCAAGACGCCATGAAACTCGCCGTTGAAGTCGGCGAAAAGCACTGCCCGGAAGGCTTTCGGATAATCTCGAATTTCGGACGCGGTGCCCACCAGAGCCAACTTCACGCCCACATCCACGTCGTATCAGACCTGGCACGCAATATCGACGAAGCTGAACCCATCGGTGAATGGCAGCAGCGCGGTCGAGTCAAGATACGACAACACGATGTCCAGTCAGCCCCTTATGCCGAGCTTTACCGTGATGACACATCAGTGAGCCAGTACGAGTTCCTCACCGGTGAAGGTGTCAAACTGGCTGCTGAAGCGGCGATCAGTCACGCAAAGCAATCTTCGCCGACAGGGTTCCGGCTAAAGGCCAACTACACAAACGCCAACCGCAACTCAGAGCGCGGCGGTGACCCGGGCTTGTTCATGCTTGGTGGCGGACAGCTTTCTCTCTACGTCTAGGTCTAGCGAACGGACTAGACGTACCGCGCCGCGGCCATCGTGCCAACAGCAATCAGCACCAGCAAAGCGTTTATCCGGCTGCCCATCGTGATGCGCGCCTGCAAACTGGCAATCGCCTCACTCGAAACTGTCCCAGCGGCCAGTCCCCGGCGAAGTTTTGCCGTGTTTGCACCAACCATTCCACTCAGGAAGAACGACAGCAGGGATGCGACAAGCCCTATACCTATAGCCGTGCCCCATGCGGTGCTGAACAACTGGTCGAAACCGCGTCCGGGCGTTCGAGATATCAGTGCGAATCCAGCGAGAATCGTCACAATAGCCGAACCGGTTATCCAGTAGCTGTTCAGATTGCTGATGGCCTGCAACACATCGCGCTCCACGGTTCCACCGATCTGACGCAGCTTGGGTTCCAGTATCACCGTGAGGTACACGGCCGCACCGACCCAGAAGACCCCGGCGACGATGTGCAGGATTCGGAGTACGACAAGTTCTGTGTTCATCTATTTTTCGAAATTCGCGCTGCCAAAGCTGACGTGTCTGGCATAGTTGTGCGATGCCCCGGCATGCACGGTTGTTGTTTCTCTCTGGATTGTTTCAAAACACTGAACAAATGGCGAACCATGCGGAGTCAAATACTCCCATGAGCGGCTAATCACAGATACCATTCCGGACGCACGCTGGTGTTCACAATATGTTTGCATCCCAAGGTTCTCAGCTATGCCAACGCCCTTGTCCTTGGCCCAAAAGTACTTTGACGCATGGAACAGACGGGTGCCCGAAAACATAACAAGATCAATGACCGCTGATGGCACGTATTTGGATCCCGTTACACGGCATCCCGTCAATCCCGAAGAAACTGCGACTTACGCCAGTGGGCTGTGGGCAACGTTTCCCGACCTTGCCTTCGAATTGCGTTCGGTTGTCCAGACTGGCGACAACAACCTCGTTGCAGAGTGGGTGATGAGTGGCACGAACAGCGGTTCGTTCAGGGGACTACCTCCTACTGGCAAGAAGGTAACACTGACCGGGATCGACGTCATCGAGACGGGAGAGTCCGGAGTCAAGAAAATAACAGGCTACTTTGACTCGGCGGCCTTGCCACAGCAACTTGGCCTGTTGATGGACATGTACCCCGCCAGCATTGGCCCATTCTCATTCGGGAGAACAACCCGTGTCAGCAAGGGGGCGACAAGCGCAAGCCGGCAGTGGTTTCCATCACTTCTATTGTGTACCGAGACCAGAGCGACCTGGAGCGCATCAGGGAGTTGGGACGTGCGGTGTTGACAGATTTTGCCAGTAATCCCGGGTTTATCACCGGTGTGACCGCAACCGCAGGTGGCCGTGGGGTTACGCTCAGTGCCTGGGATTCACAGGAAGCAGCCGAAAAAGCAGCTCGCGAAGGGGCTCACGGCGGGGCAATGAAAGAGTTTTTCAAAGGACAGGCTGGAGGCGGTGGACAGACAAGCATCTGGAATGCCGCCAAGTTCAACACCGTGTGGGCGGTGTGCGGAAACTGCGGAAGGATGACCAACGCAGACAAGGAAAAATGCCACTGCGGAGCCGCAGCGCCAGAACCGCTCGAATGGATGTAGACGGAATGCCTACACCACAAGCTCGCCAGCCTATGCCGTCCCATAAACCGCAAACAATCAACGTCCACGAGAACATGCAATGAAGATCACCAACGTCGAAGTTTTTCCACTCACCAGCCAGCGACCCACGCTAAAGGTCGGCCACCCGATTCATCCTTCATGGTGGGGTTACGACCAGACACTGATCCGGGTCGAAACAGAAAGCGGCATCTCCGGATGGGGTTGCTCCGGCGTACGCTGGGAGATGGTCGACGCCATCAAGAAGGTGTTATGGCCGCACCTCATCGGGCAAGACGCGCTCCAGCCAGAAGCGGTCACTGAGCGACTCCACCAGTGGACATTCTGGTACGGCCGGGGCGGCGGCATCACCTCCTACATCGGTGCGGTGGACCAGGCGCTGTGGGACATCCTCGGCAAGCACACGGGACTTTCTATCTCACGCCTGTTCGGTGGTCGCTACACCGAAGAACTAAAGCCATACGCGTCGATGCTGTTCTCGTGGCCGGTCGATGAGATGGTTCGCAACCTTGAGTCCGGCCTTGAGCGCAACTTCCGCGCATTCAAGCTCGGCTGGGGCACGTTCGGTCGGGAACGTAACCTCAAGCACGATGAAGAACTGGTGGCAACCGCTCGAAAGACCATTGGTGATGGCTGCGACCTCATGGTCGATCCGGGCGGATCAGACGTCTTCTGGCACGGTGACCTCAAGTGGGCAACAGAGGCAGCGCGCATGCTGAAGGGCTACAACGTGCGCTGGTTCGAAGAGCCTCTGCGGGCGGATGACATCGAAGGCTACAAGCGGCTGCGTGACGCTTCACCGGTGCACATCGCAACAGGTGAGGTCATTCGCGGTCGACTGAACTTCACGCCGTTCATCGAAAACCGTGCCTGCGACATTCTGCAACCAGACCAGACCATCTGCGGAGGCCTCTCCGAGAGCCGGAAGATATGGCAGGCGGCCTACGACGCCAACATACAGGTGGTCATGCATGGCTGGAACACGGCGGTCGGCGCAGCTGCGGATCTGCAACTTTCTGCCTCCATGCCGAACGGCATGTACCTCGAATACTGGCATCCTGCGCCGTACGTCAGCGGCATCCTGGCAAATCCATTGCTGCTGAACGACAACGGCATGCTGCCAATCCCGGACGGTCCGGGACTTGGAATTGAGATTGACGTGGACGCCCTGCGCGCTCACGCTGCTGGCGCTGACGATTTCGGAGCCTGACAAACCGCTGGGACAGGTAAATCTGACCGGGAGAACAAACGATGGCTATCAACGGAAAATGGCGATACGAAGACCTGACCTGGCCTGAGATGAACGAGGCGGTGAAGGCCGGGCTGATCCCGGTGCTGCCGGTGGGCACTATGGAACAGCACGGGCCGCACTTGCCGGTAAAAATGGACCGCTGGACGGCCACGGAAGTCGCCCAGGCGGCCTGCGAACGCAACCAGGACAGGCTGCTGTTCATGCCGCCGGTTTCGTACGGCTACACGACGCACGTGATGGACTTCCCCGGCTCCATCACCATCCACCACGAGACGTTCATCCGCTACATCACAGACATCCTGAAGAGCCTCGCCTACCACGGCTTCTCACGCATATTCGTCATCAACGGCCACGGCTCCAACATGCCTCCGCTTGACCTCGCATGCAGGCGAGCAAACATCGAGACGCAGGCAGAGGTTGCGCTTTCATCATGGTGGGGGCTGACAGCTGCCGACCCGGAGTTCATGAGCACGTGGCGGGAGTCGCACTTCCCCGGCGGGTGCGCCCACTCTGGCGAGGCTGAGACTTCACTTGCGCTGCACCTCGATGCCGACCTTATCCAGATGGACAAGGCAAAGCGTGAGGACATTGCGTTCCACGCAAACGGGTCAAAATTCCGCTGGGTGGATCTGTGGGGAGCGGGACCGGTCAACATCGTGTCGTGGACGAGCGAGTACACGCAGTCGGGAATATGCGGGGAGGCGCACATCGCGACGCCTGAGAAGGGCCGAATGCTGTTCGAAGAGGCGGTGAAAAACCTGATCGCGTTCACGGACGAGTGGATTAAGCAGCCTCGGGCCGAACGCGTCGATCACCACGCAGCAAAACCGATGAGCGATCTGCCGGGATAAGCCGGCAAGACGCGCGCCCGTCATCCCACCCGCTGTTATGCCATAGCGACCAGCAATCCGTCAGCGGTGTTCCTGCTTGCACCCTCCCCCTTGATGGGGGAGGGCCAGGGTAGAGGGTGAACGGTCAACAGCAGGAGAAAGGCAGATGCCTGGTACTCCGCTTGGCCATGCGCTACATGTATTCGGCCAGGTAGTCCGCGTTCGCTTCCCACATCTCATCGAACATTGACCTGATCTCTCGCAACGAAAGCTTCGCTGACGTGAGCGGGTCAAGTGCTATTGCGTGGAATGCCGATTCTCGATCGCAATCCATAATCGCCAGCGTTGCCATTTCCTGCACCGCTATGTTCGAGCGGCTCAGGGATGCGCACTGCGGCGGCAACTCGCCAACAGCCATCGGGTGAACGCCAAGGCGATCGACCGTGCACGGAACCTCGACGCAGCTGCCTTCCG
>JAURLM010000041.1 GCA_030831265.1 Chloroflexota bacterium | reverse complement strand
GCGGGATCGAACCGCCGACGCATGGATTTTCAGTCCATTGCTCTACCAACTGAGCTACCTCGGCACGAGTGTCGGGGGCGGGTCATTGCCATGAAGGCGCCGCTCTATCCCGGGTTGCTGGCAGGGCGAAGAACCATCGTATTCGTTACAGGGCACTCAGGCAAGCGTCAGAGGCTCCAGGTCTGCGCCGATACATGATCAAGAATCGGTCACCGGGTAGTTTTGCCAACCTGCGCCTCAGTCCATGCACTGTGAGTCGCCACGACCCGTAAATTACCTGCAGTAGCCACTCTCAGTTGGTTCCCGGCGTGTAATCCGCCATCAGGCTCTGCTTAATTCCCACTGTTTGCCTGCTGTTTGCCCGGTTTCCAGAGATGAGGCTCACTGTAATATCCAGTTTCCCGCGTGTGTTCAAGTTCTTTACGACACAGGGATACGTCCAGACTACGGTCAAACATCGACCCTCACATCCTGTTGCCCAGAGGCGCTGAAGCGATATGCCAGTCGACACGTCGATAATCGAAGGAAACCGCAATCAAACCGAGCGCCTGAAGACACTCATCGCATCCAGGCCTGATCTCTCTTGTTCTCTTGGTGAAGGATGGACGGTTGCGGTGGCACTCGCTCACATGGCGTTCTGGGATCGTCGAGTTGCCCGTCTGCTGAAGCGCTGGCAGGATGAAGGCGCTCTCCCGGACGGTTTGGATAGCGATCTTCTGAACGAAGTGCTGCTGGTCGAATGGCAATCCCTCGCTCCTGAACAAGCGGCTGCTCTAGCCTTGCAGGCGGCGATTGATGGCGACAGTGCCATAGAGAATGCCGACCCCGAAAAAGCGGATGCGATAGTGATGATGGGTTACCAGAACCTGCTTGACCGCTCGAAGCACCGCAGTGAGCACCTTGACCAGATTGAGAGCGCACTCGGTAAATAGCGATTCGGAGGGCGGAATAGTACCGCCCGGCTGTTATAATCCCGGTCGTAACCAACCTGCATAACTATCAGCTGGATGCCACGGTTCCACGCGTAACGGCAACCGTCCCGGCACAGGAATCTGCTTACTAACAATGCCGACTCTCATCGTCGCAGCCACATCACCCGGCGCAGGCAAAACCGCAATCACAGCCGCCATTGCAGACCATTTGGCATCAGGTGGACGAAGTGTGATTTCAGGGCAGGCGTGGTCGAATGCCTCCGACTCAGACATCGATTCACTGAGGTCCGTACTTGGAGACGCGATCACGGTTCAAAAGGGTGCAGAATCACATCAGGTCGACGGTGCCGCCGCACTAATTAAGCAGGCAGCAGGGCAGGGCGGGATAGTTGTCATCGAGGGCAAGACCGGTGACAGCGGAGCGAACCTGGATCTTGCTGAGGCGACCGATGCGCTTGTTTTGCTCGTCGCAAAGGCTGGCGATGACATTCTCCCCGCTGCGAGTTCTTACGGCAGCAGGCTGGCAGGGGTAATTATCAATAACGTTCCCCGCTACCGCTCACATGAGCTTGAGTCCAGGGTTATCCCGGCGCTAAACCAGGCAAACATTACTGTGATTGGCTGGATTCCTGAGGATCGACGCCTCATCGCACCGACGCTACGTGCAGTTGCCGATCACGTTGGTGGCGAGATTGTTGCTAACGAAGAGAACGCCGACAGGCTAATCGATAACTTCCTCATCGGAGGCATGGTTCTCGACTGGGGACCGTTCTACTTCGGATCACAGGAGAACGTTGGTGTTGTTGTCCGCGGTGACCGGCCGGACGTTCAACTCGCCGCACTGCAAACCGACACGGTCCGGGCGATGGTCCTGACGAAGGGAGCACGCCCTGTCGAGTACGTGGTCTACGAGGCTTCGCAGCGTGGTGTGCCGCTTGTTCAGACATCCGGCACAACTGAGGAGACGGCCGCGTTGCTGGAAGGGCTGCTTGAGAAGATTCGGTTTGACCACCCGGACAAGCTAGCCCGGATGCGTGATATTGCGTCTGAACGGTTGGACCTGGCGGCGCTCGATGCTGTGCTTTCACAGCCCGCAACTCGTTAAGTACGCATCTCAACCAGCGTTGTCTACCCTGTCTATGGGTAGATATGGTTCCTGCCACACTTCGTCCTCCGATGATGCCAAAGACCTGGTGGGCGGTGGGACTTTCCAGAAACCGTTCTAGTCCGGATACTTTATTCCGGCTCAGGCTCAAGGTTCTTTCGCGTCACTTATTGGGCAGAGGGCTTGTGATTGTTACCTGGACTGCCTTCTTGGCAGTTCGACCAGTGCAGTGGCAGGTGTCGTGACCGTACCTGACGCGTCTTCCAACGAAAGTTCAATCTCCACCAGGCCAGCTTCACCTTCGACACGCTTAGACTTCACCCGCCCGCGGCATGTCTTCTTCTCATTCGGATAGTCAATCCCGCGGTACTGCACTGCGAAATCACGCATCCAGCCAGAGTCACCGAGCCAATCAGTCACAACCTGTGCCAGCCACGCGCTCTTCAGCGCACCGTGAATAATCACGGAATCGTGCCCGGCCGCCTGAGCCACGTCCATGTCGTAATGAATCGGCACAAAATCGCCTGACGCACCCGCGTACATCACCAGTTGCTGCGTAGTTGGATGAACCTCAAGCGACGGCAACTCATCACCCTCACTTACATCCTCGAACCACAGATGCGTGTGTATGCCGGGTAAAGGACGGTGCAGGCTGCCTTCTTGTGGGGTACTCATCAACCAATCTCCCCGAAATCGCTACCTGCATCGTCACCCGAACGCTCGCCATAGGTGATCGTCGTCGTCTCCTGCGTTGCCACAATCTGCCCGAGCTGGTTCGTGTACGTAATCTCACGCACCTTGAACAGCATCGTCCCCAGCCTGCCACTTTTCGTGAACATGTCTTTCAACGTGCGTGAAACCGTGATGACATCTCCCACGCGAACCGGATGCAAAAAACGATACCTGCTGCCAGCGTCGAGGATATGTGCGAACGGCTCCGGGAACGGTTCATGCGAAGGTCCGGGGAGCAACGACCGCAGGTACGTGGGCGGGGCGATCAGGCCGCTTATTGCAGATTCCCGTGCGGCTGCTTCGTCTGAATAAAGCGGATTCGCATCGCCAATTGCACACGCAAACCGCGCAACATCCCAGCGAGATATTTCGTACGAGACTGGCCTTGATGCAACTCCGATAAAAGAGCGCATCTGATCTGTTATGACATTCTCCGGCGTGGTTGAAGGCATCGCTTTCTTCGTTGTCGTGACTTCCAGTTGAGCGTATCGGTTGCAGGACACCATACAACCTGTGCGAGACTACGCAACAAGATTGCATCATGCTGATTGTGGCAGAGTGAATGGGGTGGTCGGTGCAGACACTTCATACTTGTTTCACGTCTCGAACGAGTATGCAGCGGTGTGACAGCCGACAATTACAGTTATGACGAGCAACGCACAGACGGCAGCAGCGGAGATGGCCGCACCTCATGAGAGTGGTGCAGAGGTCGCCGTTCGGACTGTCTCGCTCACAAAGATATACCCGAACGGGCGCGGTATACGGGACATAAACTTCACGGTGCAGCGAGGCGAAATCTTCGGCCTGCTTGGCCCAAACGGCGCTGGCAAAACGACAACTATTCGTACCTTGCTGGGCTTCCTGCGGCCCACCGGCGGTCAGGCATTCCTGCTTGGTGCAGATGCGCACACTTCGCCATCAGCACGCAATCATGTGGGCTTCTTGCCCGGCGACCTTTCACTATCAATTCGGGCGACGGCGCGTGATTGGCTGGATTTCCAGGCTGAATTACGCGGTGGTGTTGACCTTGAATTCGTCAAGTCGATGGCGGAACAAGTTGAGGCTGATCTCGACGAACCGTTGCGCAATCTTTCCAGCGGTAACCGCCAGAAGATCGGCATCATCAATGCCCTCATGCATCGACCGGACCTGGTGATTCTGGATGAACCGACCGCCGGTCTTGATCCCCTCATACGCCGCCGTGTCTACAAGCTGCTTTCAGACGTACGTGACCGTGATGGCGCCGTTCTGCTTTCATCTCACGTACTCCCGGAAGTCGAGCGCATTTGCGACCGTATCGCCATCATCCGTCGCGGTGAACTGGTGGCGATAGACACCATGGAGCAACTGAAGGCTAAGGCGGTGCGCCATCTTGAGATTGTGTTCGATGGACATCCACCGGTAGAGCAGCTCAGGCAGGTTGATGGAGTCGTCAGCGTAACGACCGAAAACTCCACGGCACGCGTTGCCGTTTCCGGTTCCGTATCGGCGCTAATTCAGATGCTGGCGCAGTACGAGGTGATAGACCTGTCCAGTGGTTCACAGGCTCTGGAAGACCAGTTCATGTCATTCTATGACGGTTCGGACAAGGAGGAACAATCATGAATATGACACTGTTCCGAAGGTCATTCAAAAAACGCAGGCGTTCGCTGGCGTGGTGGGCAGTTGGCATGCTGCTCCTGGCGATCATGTACACCGCGCTTTACCCGTCAATCAAAGATGTCTACAGCCAGATGGATCAGTTCCCGGAAGACATCCTCAAGGCTTTCGGGCTGGAGGGTATCGGTGACCTCGGCACCGCATCCGGATACCTGCAGGTGGAGCTGTTCTCGTTCATGGGACCGATCGTCGTGATCGCGTTTGGAGCCGTGCTTGGAGTCGGAGCGATAGCCAGTTCCGAGTGCAGCGGCGAGATGGAACTACTGCTCGCAAACCCGATCTCTAGGACAACCGTTGTAGTCCAGAGATTCCTTGCAATGCTCGCCTTTATCGTGCTGCTGTCTGGAGTCCTCTGGTTCGGACTGGTGGTTGGCACGCCGTTCGATGTGTGGCCGGGTCTCAACCAGTGGAATCTGATCGAAGCCGTGCTATCGCTCATCTTCCTGGGCTGGGCGTTCGGATCACTTGCGCTCGCCCTGTCAGCGATCACCGGCAGCTCCGGCCTCAGCTATGCCATCGTTGTTGCCATTGCATTGACAACCTTCATTCTCAACAGCTTTTCTCAGATAATCCCAGACCTTGAAGGGATGAAGTGGGTGTCGCCGTTCTACTACTACACCGGCAGCAACCCGCTTACGGATGGCCTGAACTGGTGGCACGCACTTGTGCCGCTGGGTATCACCGTTACAGCATTTGCGATCAGCCTGTTTGCGTTTAATCGCCGTGACCTGAAATCACCAGACTAACCGGCAGCCGACGCTTACTTGCGGTTGCGCTTCTTGCGCCTGCGTCCGCTGTTTCCAGCGTCACTGCTCATGCGTGGGCGATTTGTAGAGGTGCGTACGCCGGTCATTTGCTCGGAGACCGCGTATTTCTTACGGCCGAAGAACATCGAAACCGATGAAGAAGCCGAAAACACCAGCGCCGGCAGATAGAACACGCCGATGGGCGTGAACATTAACCCCGAATAGATCATCAGAATTATGGTGGCGGCAAGGGAATTCACCTTGTCGTTGCGCCGTCGTGGTCCGGGGTGCTGTGGAAGCGCTATCAGCGGAGTGGCCACGATAAGCACCGGCAAGGTCACCAGTATCACGGTGAGAAGCTTCGTCGACTGGTCGGCATCATCCCGTGTCAGAAATCTTGCCGACAGCGCGACCGTAGCGAACAGTGCTGAGAAGAATGCTGAGAGGGCAAACACGTATGAACGGTCGAGGCTGGAAAGCCACTTGAACATTCTGTTTAGCACGGGCTCACCGCACGTTCACCAACTGGAAAAATCACTCTTTACCGCCATTCGGTGATGCGCCGGACCGTTCCAGCTTTGCAAATCCAAGCATAAGCCGCTTCACGCCGTTGCCGGAGAAGGCGACTGTCGCCTCCACATCACCGGGCACGACCTTCACTGCCACAATCACGCCCTCACCAAAATGCGAATGGCGCACCCGGTCACCGGCGGCAAACTCCAGCCCAGGCTGGTTGGCGGACTTTGCAGCAGGAGCCGTCGCCGCCCGGCGCGACCACATATCGTCCTTGCGGGTCTCGGTTTGACCGGCCCTGCTTCGCACGGTCTGCGCGTTCACCAGCGGCTGCGGCAACTCTGCCAGGAATCGTGACGGCATGCTGGGCGAAAGGCTGCCCCGAAACCTGCGCTGGAACGCATGAAGCATGTACAGCCAGCGCTTTGCACGTGTCATGCCAACGTAGCAAAGCCGACGCTCCTCCTGCATCTGGAACGGGTCATCGGCAGAGCGAGAGTGGGGCAGAAGTCCCTCCTCCATACCCACCATGAACACCGCGTCGAACTCCAGACCCTTTGCCTGGTGCAGGGTAATCAGCGTTATCGCCTCTGCGTCGGAATCACCGGACTTCTCATGCAGCGGATTGCCCGTTCGCAACGCATCGACATCAGATACAAGCGCTACGTTTTCCAGGAACTCTGAAAGCTGCTCCCGCGGTTCACCACCGGAATACTGCTCGGCGGAACCACGTAGCTCCCGCAGGTTCTCCATCCGCTCCTCGCCCGTCTCCTTGTCTTCCTGCAACATGCGGACGTATCCCGACCGCTCCATCGCCAGATCGATCAACTCCGGAGTGGTGAGCACGATGCTCTGTTCCACCAGCCGAGCCATCAGATCAGCGAACAGCGATACCGAGTTCTGAGCACGCGTCGCCAGTTCCAGACCATACGGATTGCTCTCATCCTGCGCGGAAAGGACAACATCCAGCAACGGCACTTCGTGGGTGGCGGCAAGGCGTCGTAGCTCCGAGACAGTACGGTCAGAGATGCCTCGTGCAGGAGTGTTGATGATGCGTTCGAGAGCAGCGTCATCAGCCGGGTTCGACACGAGCCGCAGGAATGACAGGATGTCCTT